>NZ_JBVHHL010000007.1:0-252159 GCF_055561075.1 Streptomyces sp. NPDC022910 | reverse complement strand
CGTCGGCCTACTCGGTGACCTTCAATCGATCACTCGGGAAGGTACGCCCATCGCGCGCCTCCCGAGCCCCGATCCACAGGTCTTGAGCATTGCTCCTGGCGCCGGTGACCCGTCCGTCGTCTGGGTCGATGTGCAGCATGGTGCAGCTGGCGAATCGTGCCGCGTCCATCGTGACGAGCAGGTCGTTGGTGCGCGTCAGCACGGTTGCGGGATCCGGTTCGTGGGCGGCGATCGTGCGCATGGAGGCGCGTACCTGTCCCATGGCTGCGGCGGCGTCCACGTCGTGCCCCTGAACGTCGCCGATCTCCAGGGCGACCGCGCTGTCGGGCAGCACGAAGGCGTCGTACCAGTCTCCGCCGATATCCAGTCCGTCCCGGCTGGGTCGGTAGCGGGCGGCGACCTCCAGGCCGGCGAGGTGGTCGGGCAGCGTGGGGAGCATGGTCTGCTGCAGTGCGGTGGCCAGCTCGACGCGTGCCTGCTGCGACCTGATGCGCCTCAGTGCCTGGCCTGCCAGGTCGGCCAGGGTGCCCATGAGGGTCCGCTTGTCCAAGGACGGCCGGTATCCGCTGCCGTAGGTCACCAGCCATCCCCCGAGTGGCTGATTGCCGGCCTCGCTGAGGGGCATGATGGAGGAGGCGTAGTCGGAGCCGAGTCGGCCGAGCCGCGGATATTGGGCCGCGTGTGGCCAGCGGCGGATGTAATCCTCCCGGTCGGGGATGAAGTGCGGCTTGCCGGTGCGGATCGCTTCGGGCAGCGGGCTCGGATGGTCCAGCGACATGCCGTGTATGTCGTCGACCTCCCACATGGCTATCCCGGCATCGGTGGAGACGCGCAGGCGGCCTTCATCGACGAGCGCGAGCAGGGCGCCGCTGGCGCCGAAGGTTGCGGCGAGCCGGGTCAGGACGACCTGCTGCAGTTCCTGCTCCGTGGCTGCGGTGATCAAGGCGGAGGAGAACTCGGCGATGTCTTTCGCGCGCTGTCGCTCGGCAGCCAGCGCGGCCTGCGCCTTCTCCTTGCGCTTCGCCTGCTTGGTGTCGTCGCGGACCATTCCGAAGATCCGCTCGGGGCCGCCATAGCCCAACTGGATCCGACCGGTCTGAACGGCCAGCTGGTGCCAGCCGTCGTGCCGGGTGAGGTATCGCAACCTCACCCAGGAGGACTGGGCGGAGGTCGAGCGCAGGAGCTGCTGCAAGGCCTCCTGGTCGTCAGGGTGCACTGCCGAGATCACTGTGGAAAGGTACGTGGTGGGATCCGGGAAGGTCGCGGCTAGGGCGGGCGCGCCACCGAGCCACTCGAGCTGGTTCCCCTGGGATGAATACAGCCACAGGCCGAGGTCGGCTGCCGTGATGGCCGTCCGGAACGGGATCATCAGGCTCGCCAGGTCGTTCCGCGCATCCAGTGCGTGCACCCAGACCAACTGCTCGTCACCGGCGGGATCCTTCACTTGCCGCGCCTCGATCAAGCAGGCAACGGGTGCTCCACCTCGCCCGGGGAACTCCAGCACCCGCATCGCGACCGTCGTCGTCCTGGCGGCGTGGACCACGAGACTCTCGGCCGACATCCGCTGGCTTGCGGGCCACAGATCACCGAAGTCACGTCCCAGCCACTCCTCGGCCGGCCTGCCCAGCACCGTGGCCATCGCAGCGTTGAGACCGCTGATGACACCGTCCAGCGTCAAAAGAGCCGTCGGGGCAGCCCCTCGAAGGAGTTCGTCCGAGGCGTCCATCTGTGACTCCCTGGCGAATACCAGAACAACCTCTTCAGGCATCTTCGCGCATTTTGCCATGATATGTCGATAAAGTGGCGTGTCTGACCGGCTGCGTTGAGTGACGATGGCAGGAGGCCGCTGGAAACGGGAGACGGCGGCCCGCGAAGAGGTCTCGACGGAGGTCGGCTGCGGTACAGCAGCGGAGTACAGCAACCCCAGCAACCGTCCCAGCCCGGCAGCATCCCCGTAAGGCCGTAGCGCAACCGGAATGATCCTCAGCGACCGATCTCTGTAGAGCTACGGATCAGATGTTCCCCGTGCCACAACCGTGCCAGATCGGGCGGGGAGTCACGGGGAACTGCGGCGGCTGGCGGGAAGCGTGCCCAGCTTCCGCCGAAGACGCCGACCCGCAGGTCAGCCCCCAACCCGCCCCACCTCGCTCCTAAAGTGGTGGGTTCGCGACCTGGTTGCCGACGTTCGTGATCAGTGTTGAAGTGCCGCTTTGGCGGCCACGATGATCAGACCGAGCACGAGATTGACAGCGCCGGCGGACACCACGGTCGGTCGAGAGGCGCCAGCCCGTAGGACCGCTGCACAGGCCCACAGGACTTGCTGGCCCACAGCGACGCCGAGCGCCAGCCACGCACCGCCCCTGAGACTCAGGCTCAGCAGCGGGCTGATCGCGACAGCGACGGCTGGCAGAATCGCCGCCTGCGCGATCGGCCATTCCCTCGCGCAGACATGCCGGATCTCTCGCCACGTCACAGGCCCGTGCCGCGGGCGGTCGCGAGATCGCCTCGGGGGAGTCGTCGACGACGGTGCGCCGCCCGAGTGACGTGAGGGCGCAGGCCATGGTGGCGAGCATCGGGGTGCCGGCCGCGCCCGCCGAGCTGCGCACCCCGAGGTAGGCGAGCGTTCGGAGCTGGACGAGTTCGGTGATGCCGCGGGCATCGCGCTGCCACCATCGGGTCGCCCCGGTCAGGTTGTGGAGGGCACCGTCCTCAAGCAGTTGCACACAGGGCGTGAAGTCCTCCAGCAAGCGGCGCAGCCGTTCGGCGGCAGGTCGAAGGAGAGGCGGAGGGTGCGGCGGCCGCTCATCATGATCACCCTGCGCTTCCCTGGTTCACCAGACACTTCAGGATGTCTCGGCCGGAGCGCCCGCAGCCGGCGTGCCGACCGTGCGGAAGCAGGCATGGCGTGGGGGCGGCGGACAGCAGCACAGCGGCGCCTCCTTCCTGCCCGTAGCGGTCTTCGCACGTCCCCCGCTGCTTCTCGGTGTAGATCCTGATCAAATATTTGTGCGAATTGAGTGTTCGGAAGGACCCCGGCCCCTCGCGGTGTCCAACTGCCGACGCTGACGCGTGAGCTGGGCACGTCCACCTCGCAGCTGCAATGGGTGGTGGACGCCTACAATTCCCGGCCACGCTCTCCCTGCTCACCGGCGTCTTCACCAGCCGCAAGGAGCGGGCGCTGTCCATCGGCCTGTGGGGCGCGACGGCCGGTGTGGCCACTCGGGGTCCTGTGCGAAGTTCTCCATCCGGTGGAAGTACCTGAGGTCGCCGCCGAGTTCCCGAGCGCGGTGCAGCAAGGACGGGTTCGAGGTCGTTCTGGCTGCACAGGCACCAGGAGGTGGGGTTGAACCTCGCGAGCCCGCCGTCCGGATCGATGTGTCGGAACAGCCATGTGCCCACGTCGTCGGCGAGTGACGGCGTCTGCAGAATGCCGTGGTTGTCCGCCAGGAGCGACGCCGCCGTCTTGACGTCCCTTTCCGGTCCTCGTCGTGGGCAGCTCTCTGGTGGGCCGTCGGCTGCTTCGCGCATCGGTGCCTCCCGGGGCAGAGGTGTGTATGTGGGGCGCGCTGCAGTTTCCATGCCCTCCGCGAGCGGGCCCGCTCGCCCAGTCACCCACGTGGTTCATACGAGTCGCGCACTCCCTGCGACCGGCACACGATCGAGGAACGCTGACGTCGCGTCACCCGCGGCCCGACGTTGACCTCTGCCCCCCGCGAAGGAGAAGTGTGCAGGATGACCACAACGTCTGAACGTCTTTCAGAACCGCTGACGCGACAGGTGTCGAAACGGGTCGCCCAGTCCGTCTTCGACGGCTCCAGGCTCCGCGTCGTGCTGCTCGTGGACGTCTACGAGGGAGCGCAGCAGCAGTTCCTGGAGGCGTACGAACAGCTGTGCAGCCAGGTCGCGTCCGTTCCCGGACATGTCAGTGACCAGCTCTGCCAGTCGATCGAGAATCCGTCCCAGTGGCTGATCACCAGTGAGTGGGAGAGCGCCCCGCCCTTCCTCGACTGGGTGAACAGCGAGGAGCACGTGCAGATGGTGCGACCGCTGCACAGCTGTGTCCGCGACACCCGGTCGCTGCGCTTCCACATCGTGCGCGAGACCGGGGAGGCGGCGCAGCCCGGCTCCGCCGCGCGCCGGCTCCAGGCGGCTCCCCGGATCGGTGACGGCAAGATCCGCCACGCGCTCACCTTCACCGTCAGGCCCGGCAGCGAGCCGGCCGTCGCCAAGATCCTCGCCGGCTACGCCTCGCCCGAGCCGCGCGTCGACGGCGCCACTCGGCTGTGCCGCACCTCGCTGTTCATGCGCGGCAACCGGGTCGTACGGGCGATCGAGGTGGAGGGCGATCTGCTCGCGGCGCTGCGCCATGTCGCCCGGCAGCCCGAGGTGCGGGCCGTCGAGGAGGCCATCAACCCGTATCTGGAGCAGGAGCGGGACCTCAACGACCCCGAGGCCGCCCGGGTCTTCTTCACTCGTGCGGCGCTCCCGGCCGTGCACCATGTGACGGCTGATCAGGAGTGCTCGGAGGCGGAGCGGCAGGCGTTGTACTACCCGGCCCGCCAGGGCCGGGGAATGCAGCTGGCCCGGCTGCTCGCCGAGCAGGACGAGGCGGCGACCGACGATCCGCGCAACCCGGTCTGCGGCAGCACCATCTTCCAGCGCGACGACTTCGTGGTGCGCTTGATCGACGTGCGTGGTGGCCTCGCCGCCGACCCCCTCCTGACCCTCGCTCTCCCGGACCTCGGACGGGCGGCCGAGCTGACCACCCTCCTCGACGGCGCCGCCGGCGGTGCGGACGGCTCCGCGCCGAAGAGCGGCGACCTCGCGCACCTCCTCGCGCTCGCCCGCATGGACCTCATCACCGACCGCCGGTCCTCGCCCGACGCCTGACCGGCACCCGTGGGCCGCGGCGGCCACTTCCCCATGTCGACGCAGCAACACCATCGGAGGAAACGACGTGATCAAACCCCGTCCCAGAATCGTGGATCTCAGCGAGATCGACCCCAACCGCAGACGCGGCGGCGATCTGCGCGCCATGCTCACCCCGGCCACGGTCGGCTCCACCAGCGGCTTCATGGGCGTGGCCATCGTGCAGCCCGGCGACCGCATCGGCGAGCACTACCACCCGTACTCCGAGGAGTTCGTGTACGTCGTCTGCGGGAAGCTGGAGGTCGACCTGGACGGCGCCCCCCACCCGCTGCGACCTGAGCAGGCGCTCATGATCCCCGCCTATATGCGGCACCGCTTCCGCAACGTCGGTGACGACGAGGCCCGCATCGTCTTCCATCTGGCCCCGCTGGCCCCGCGCCCGCAGCTCGGCCACGTGGACACGGAGGAGACCGACGCCCTCGCGGTCGCGGGCGCCGCGGAAGGAGCCGAGGTGGGCGGTGCCCGGTCGGCCGACCGAGGTCAGGTCCGTTCATGACCCGGCGCGTGGCGGTCACCGGCATAGGCATCGTGGCACCGGGCGGCATCGGTGTGCCGGCGTTCTGGGATCTGCTCGCCAACGGCCGTACCGCGACGCGGGGCATCACCTTCTTCGACCCCACCGGCCTCCGCTCGCGGATCGCCGCCGAGTGCGACTTCGACCCGGCGGCCCACGGGCTGGACGCGGAGCAGATAGAACGTGCCGACCGGTACATCCAGTTCGCCCTCGTCGCAGGCCAGGAGGCGGTACGGGACGCCGGCCTCGACCTCGCCCGGGAGAACCCCTGGCGGGTCGGGGTCTCCCTGGGGACCGCGGTCGGCGGAACCACCCGTCTGGAGCACGACTACGTCCTGGTCAGCCATCGCGGGCAGCGCTGGGACGTGGACCACCGGGAGGCGGAGCCCCAGCTGCACCGGGCGTTCTCGCCGAGCACGCTCGCGTCGGCGGTGGCGGAACGATTCGGCGCGTGCGGGCCCGTGCAGACCGTCTCCACGGGCTGCACCTCCGGGCTCGACGCGGTCGGATACGCCTTCCACACCGTCGAGGAGGGCAGGGCCGACGTCTGCATCGCCGGTGCCTCGGACTCCCCGATCTCACCGATCACCATGGCCTGCTTCGACGCGATCAAGGCCACGTCCCCGAACAACGACGACCCCGCGCACGCCTCCCGTCCCTTCGACAACAACCGTGACGGGTTCGTCATGGGCGAGGGCGGCGCGGTGCTCGTCCTGGAGGAGCTCGAACACGCCCGGGCCCGTGGTGCGCGCGTGTACTGCGAGCTCAGCGGCTATGCCACGTTCGGCAACGCCTACCACATGACCGGTCTGACCAGCGAGGGCCTGGAGATGGCCCGGGCGATCGAGGAGGCGCTCGACCACTCCCGCCTCGACGGTTCGGCGATCGACTACGTCAACGCGCACGGCTCGGGCACCCGGCAGAACGACCGGCACGAGACCGCCGCGGTGAAACGGGCCCTGGGCCACCACGCGTACGACACGCCCATGAGCTCCATCAAGTCCATGGTGGGGCACTCCCTCGGGGCGATCGGCGCGATCGAGGTCGTGGCCTGCGTACTGGCCCTGGACCGCCAGGTCGTACCGCCGACCGCGAACTACGAGACACCGGACCCCGAGTGCGACCTGGACTACGTGCCACGTGTCGCCCGCGAGCGGAGGCTGAACAGCGTCCTCTCCGTCGGCAGTGGGTTCGGCGGCTTCCAGTCCGCGGTGATCCTGACCCGGCAGAGGGAGAGGACCCGATGAGCGCAGCCCACGTTCGGCGCGCCGCCGTCACCGGAATTGGCGTCGTCGCGCCCAACGGAACGACCACCGACACCTTCTGGAAGTCGACCAGGGAGGGCATGAGCGTCCTTGACCGGATCACCCGCGAAGGCTGCGAGCACCTGCCTCTGCGGGTGGCCGGCGAGGTTCGCGCCTTCGAGCCGTCGTCGGCGATCGAGGAGCGCTTCCTCGTGCAGACCGACCGGTTCTCGCACTTCGCGATGGCCGCGGCCGATTTCGCGCTGGAGGACGCCCGGATCGGCCGGGACGGCGCCGTCGACTCGCCGTTCTCCCTGGGAGTGGTCACCGCTGCCGGATCCGGCGGCGGTGAGTTCGGCCAGCGGGAGCTGCAGCAGTTGTGGGGAAAGGGAAGCCGATTCGTCGGTCCGTACCAGTCCATCGCCTGGTTCTACGCGGCGAGCACCGGCCAGATCTCCATCCGCCGCGGGTTCAAGGGCCCCTGCTCGGTCGTCGCCGCCGACGAGGCCGGTGGTCTGGACGCCCTCGCGCACGCGGCCCGGGCCGTGGAACGTGGCACCGATGTGATGGTGGCGGGTTCGACGGAGGCGCCGCTGGCCCCCTACTCCATGGTCTGCCAGCTCGGCTACGAGGAGCTCAGCACCGCCGACGAGCCGGCGCGGGCCTACCGTCCGTTCACCGTCGGCGCCTGCGGATTCGTGCCCGCCGAGGGCGGCGCCATGCTCGTCGTGGAGGAGGAGACCTCGGCCCGTGAGCGGGGCGCGCGAGTGCGGGCCCGCCTCGTGGGACACGCGGCGACCTTCACCGGTGCCTCCCGCTGGGAGCTGTCGCGGGAGGGACTCGTCCAGGCGATCCGCGGTGCCCTGGACGACGCGGGCTGTGCCCCCGAGGAGATCGACGTCGTCTTCGCCGACGCCCTCGGCGTACCCGAGGCGGACCGTGCCGAGGCGCTGGCGATCGCCGACGCCCTGGGCGCGCACGGCAGGCGCGTGCCCGTCACGGCGCCAAAGACGGGCATAGGCCGCGGCTACTGCGCGGCGCCCGTGCTGGATACCGCGGCGGCCGTGCTCGCGATGGAGCACGGCCTGATCCCACCCACCCCCAACGTCTTCGACATCTCCCATGACCTCGACCTGGTGACCGTCCGTGCCCGCTCCGCGGAGCTGCGCACGGCGCTGGTCCTCAGCCGGGGACTCATGGGGTCGAACTCGGCGCTCGTGCTGCGGCACGGCGCCGCCGAGTGAGCCGGACCGGCTGTGGCGCCCCGTAGGCGAACGACCGAAAAAGCGACGCCTCGTAACGAGGCCGCCCTGGAGCAAAGGAGAGAGACCGTATGAGTGACCGAATCACCCTGGAAGAACTGGCCGAACTGATGAGGAAGGCCGCCGGGGTCACTGTCGCCCCGCAGGAACTCCAGCAGCGCTACGACTCCGCCTTCGACACCCTCGGCATCGACTCGCTCGGCCTGCTCGGCATCGTGGGCGAACTGGAGAACCGGCACGGCACGCAGATGCCGCCCGACGCGGAGCGCTGCAAGACGCCCCGTCAGTTCCTCGACCTCGTCAACAGCACTCTCATGGCAGGAGCCTGACATGGCCGGACACACAGAGAACGCCGTCACCATCGCCGCCCCGGTCGACCTGGTCTGGGACATGACCAACGACCTGGAGAACTGGCCGCAGCTGTTCAGCGAGTACGCGTCCTGCGAGGTGCTCTCCCGCGAGGGGAACCGGACGACCTTCCGGTTGACCATGCACCCCGACGAGAAGGGCACGGTGTGGAGCTGGGTCTCGGAGCGCGAGACGGACCGTGACACGCTCAGCGTCAAGGCCCGCCGCGTCGAGCCGGGACCCTTTGCGTACATGAACATCCGGTGGCAGTACGAGGAGGTGCCCGAGGGCACCCGGATGGTGTGGACGCAGGACTTCGAGATGAAGCCGGAGGCACCGGTCGACGACGCCTGGATGACCGACAACATCAACCGGAACTCCAAGGTGCAGATGGCCCTGATCCGCGACAAGATCGAGAAGGTCGCCGCCGAACATCGGCCCGCCCCGGCCCTTACCGACTGAACCGGACGGAGAACAGGCTCATGCACCAAGCCCTGATCGTCGCCCGCATGGCCCCGGGATCGGCCCCCGACATCGCCAAGGTGTTCGAGGAGTCCGACCGGGGGGAGCTGCCGCACCTCGTCGGGGTCACCCGGCGCAGCCTCTTCCAGTTCGGCGACGTATACATGCATCTCGTCGAGTCCGAGCGGGAGCCCGGCCCCGCCATCGCCAAGGTGGCCGAGCACCCCGCCTTCCGGGACATCAGCGACCGGTTGTCGGCGTATGTCAGTGCGTACGACCCCGCGACCTGGCGCTCCCCGAAGGACGCGATGGCGCAGCGCTTCTACCTCTGGGAGCGGAGCGCCGCAGTCTGAACCGTCCGTACGGCCACCGGTCGCCGGGCCTGCGTCAGCCGCGGACCCGGCGACCGGTGGTGTCGGGGGAGCGGCGTCGCCGGACCGGCCGCAGTAGTTCATGCGGGGACGGTGCAGTCGAATGCGTGAAGGTAGGGGTTGACCGGGCGGATCGTGTCGATGACGAGGCCCGCGCCGGTCAGCCGGTCGACCATGCTCTTGGTCGTGTGCTTGGCCCCGCCGACGTTGAGCAGCAGCAAGAGGTCCATGGCGGTGCTGAACCTCATCGAGGGGGTGTCGTCGACGAGGTTCTCGATCACCACGACCCTCGCCTTGGGCCCGCCCGCCTCGATGACGTTGCGCAGGGTCCGGGCGGTGCTGTCGTCGTCCCACTCCAGGATGTTCTTGATGATGTACACATCCGCCTGGACCGGGATGGCCTCGCGGCAGTCGCCGGGCACGATGCGGACCCGGTCCGCGAGCGAACCTCCCGCGCGCAGCCGCTGGTCGGCGTTCTCCACCACGCGGGGCAGATCGAGCAGGGTGCCCCGCATCGACGGGTACTTCTCCAGCAGGCTGGCCACGACGTGCCCCTGGCCGCCCCCGATGTCCGCAACCGACGAACTCCCCGACAGGTCGAGCAGCTCGGCGACGTCCCGTGCGGACTGCTTGCTGGAGGTGGTCATGGCCCGGTTGAAGACGTCGGCCGACTCCGGGGCGTCCTCGTTGAGGTAGACGAAGAACTCCTTGCCGTACAGCTCCTGTACGACGTTCCGTCCGGTGCGCACCGCCTCGTCCAGGCGCGGCCACGCCTGCCAGGTCCACGGCTCGGTGCACCACAGCGAGATGTAGCGCAGGCTGTTCGGGTCGTCCTCGCGCAGCAGCCGGGACATGTCGGTGTGCGCGAACGTCCCGTCCTCCTGCTCGGTGAAGACGCCGTAGCAGGACAGGGCTCGCAGCAGCCGTCGCAGCGGCTGGGGCTCGGTCCGCACGGCGGCCGCGAGGTCCTCCACGCGCATCGGTCCGTCACCCAGCGCGTCGGCGACGCCCAGCCGGGCCGCCGCGCGGAGGGCGGCGGCACATGCGGCCCCGAAGACGAGTTCCCTCAGCCGCATGGACGGCGGTGGGGCAGGGGGTGCGGTCGTCGGTGGGTCAGTGGTAGCGGTCGTCATGTGCTGCCTTTCCTCTCTGGTCCGCGGTCGGTGGCCGGCCGGGTCAGCACAGTCCCGCGGGCTTGGAGGCCCGGCAGGAGTTGCCCTGGAAGGTGTTGCCCTTGCCGGTGTCCGCGTTGACGAGGTCCGCCGGGGCGTTGCCCCGCAGGATGTTGCCGGTGACCTGGTTCCTTTCGTTCGGGACGCCCAGCCAGCTCTTGAAGAGCACGATGCCTCCCGAGAAGGGGGATGTGCCGACGTTGTCGCTGATCGCGTTGCGCGCCATCAGGATGTTCTCGGTGCCGCCCGTCAGGACGATCCCGGCGCCCTGGACGACGGGCACCCGGGCGGTCTTCGGGCACAACTTGTTGTTCTTGTGGATGTAGTTGTCGTTCAGGCTCAGGGCCCCCGCCCGCGGTTTGTTCTCGTCACCGATGACGAACACCGCCGCGCAGTTCGCGGTCATGTCGTTGGTCGCGACGGTCAGGTTTCTGAGGCGCTTGATGGTGACACCGGTCCGGTTGCCCTGCAGACGGTTCCGTCCGATCAACGCCCCCTGGGCGTCCGTGGCCCCTGCCTCGGTCGTGAACGTGTTGGCCAGGTACAGTCCCGCGTTCCCGTTGTCCCGGGCGGTGTTGTCGAGGAACGTGCCGCGGGTGGATCGTTCCTGCGCGATGCCCCACTGCCCGTTCTTCTCGGCCGTCACCTGTTGAACGGTCAGCCGGTTGGTCCACGACGACCACAGTCCGTTCTTGGCGAAGCCGGACAGGGTCAGTGCGGCGATGGTGGTGTCCTCGACAGGATGGCCGTCCTTGCCCTCCACGCAGATCCCGCTGCCCGCCTTTGCACAGGCGTTCGAGGATGGCGCGCCCGGTGCGATGACGGTGCTCGGACCCATGCCGCGCAGGGTCAGCCCGGACGTGGTCACACGGACGCTCTCATGGTAGGTGCCAGGAGAGAGGAGAATCGTGTCTCCTGGCTTCGCGGCATCCACCGCCTCCTGGATCGAGTCCCCTGAGGGCACCACGCGGGTCATCGGGCCGGCGGCCGTCGCGGCCGAGCAACTGAGCCCCGTCCCTAGGAGGGCTGTGGTGCACAGGAGGTAGGCGATATGGCGTTTCGTCATATTCTGTACGGTATGACCGGACGAGCCTCCGCAAGCCGGATCGGCCATTCGGCGGCGTGTCCGCAGGGGGCGCGGCGCGTGGCGGGTGCCGCCTCGTCTGCGCGCGGTCAGTTGCGCAGGATGCGTCCGATCTCCAGGCTGTCCGGTGGCAGGGGGCGGCCGTCCTTGAGGGCCCAGAGGGAGTCCTGCAGGACGCGGCCCAGGGTCCAGGCCCGTGCGCGGTTTCGGTCCAGGCCGAGGACCTCGGTCATGGCGTCGAAGCGCCAGACGGTCTCGTCCAGCTCGAAGCGGTTGCGCAGGGCGGGGAAGAGCTCGAAGCCGGGATCGCCCGCCAGCGGCTTCGGGTCGATGGCGAGCCAGGGCTCACGGTCGGCGGCCAGGACGTTGTCGTAGTGCAGGTCCCAGTGCAGGAGGCGGTCGCCGGGCTCGGCGGCCACCTCCCGCACGGCGGCCGCGCAGTCCGCGATCAGCCGGCGGTGGCCGGGTTCGGGAATGCGCTCCAGCGCCCGCGGGACCTGCTCCAGCATGGCCTGCGTGAGGTCGCCCAGCCACCGCAGCCCGTCCGGCGCCCGTACGGACGTCAGCCGGGCCAGCAGCCGGGCGATGACCCGGACGGCCTCGCGGGAGTCGGGGACGTACGCCAGCATGCGAGCCGCGTCGAGGCGTTCCAGCAGCAGGCTGCCCGTGGCGGTGTCGTACTCCAGCAGCCGTACGGCCCCGTCGCCGTCCCACACGCGCAGGGCGAGCGGTTCGCCCGAGCTCTCCTCGTCCAGGAACTGGAGCTTGAGCACGGCCGGCGTGCCTCCCCCAAAGGGGGTACCCCCAGCCCGCACCACCGGCAGGACCAGCGCACACAGGCCGAACATCGAGGGCCCGTCGATCCGCAGCCGCCACCGACGGAGGAGCTCCTCCGTCCGCCGGGGCAGGTCCTCGACGAACGCCAGTCCCGCCTCACCGTTGAATCTCACCTGCGAGGCGACCAGCTCGCCAGGCACGTCGATCACGTCCCTGACCATACTTGCGTATGTGAAGACCGTCATAGGCATGAGACGTGGGCTCCGGGCCGCGGCGGCGTACGTCCGCAGCGCCCCGGGGACCTACCTCTGGCTGCTGGTCCTGTTCGTCACGACCGTCGCCCTGCACCACATGTCGCCGCAGTTCGAGGAGGACTTCCTGCGGCAGCGGTCCACCAACATCAACGAGCTGTCGTCCGACCCCGTGCGTGTCCTGATCACCAGCGCGATGTGGATCGACGGCGGGCGCTGGCTGCCGTACGCCGGGCTCTACACGGTCTTCCACGCACAGGCGGAACGCTGGCTCGGCACCGCGCGCTGGCTGATCGTGTGCGTCGCGGCGCACGTGCTGGCCACCCTGGCCAGCGAGGGCGCCCTGCTGCAGGCGATACGGAACGGGGTGGCCCCGCAGTCGGCCGCCAACACGCTGGACATCGGTGTGAGTTACGCACTGGCCGGGGTGATCGCCGTGCTCACGTACCGGATCGCGGTGCCCTGGCGGCACGCGTATCTGGTGGTCGTCCTGCTCGTGTACGCCATACCTCTCGGCGCCTCGCCCACCTTCACCGATTTCGGGCATTTCATCGCGGTACTGATCGGTCTCGCGTGCTGTCCGCTGGCCCGGGTCGGCGGAAAACCATGGAATCCGAAGGAGACACTGGCCGCCCTCAGGAGTTAACGTCCGGCGCATGAGCAGCGCAGTGAGCAGCGCCGTCAACGGTGGCGTCTCCTTCTGGTACGCCGACGACGGCCTCCCCGCCCAGCGGGAGCCCCTGGACGGGGACGGGTCCGCCGACGTCGTGATCGTCGGCGGCGGCTACACCGGTCTGTGGACCGCGTACTACCTGAAGAAGGCGGCGCCCTTCCTGCGCATCACCGTGCTGGAGCAGAAGTTCTGCGGCTACGGCGCCTCCGGGCGCAACGGAGGCTGGCTCTACAACGGTGTCGCGGGCCGTGACCGGTACGCGAAGTTGCACGGCCACGAGGCCGCCGTACGTCTGCAGAAGGCGATGAACGAGACGGTCGCCGAGGTCGTACGGATCACCCAGGAGGAGGACATCGACGCGGACGTGCACGTCGGCGGTGTCCTGGAGGTGGCCTACACTCCCGCGCAGCTGGCCCGGCTGAAGGCGTTCCATGAGCACGAGCTGTCGTACGGCGAGAAGGACCGCGAGCTGTACAGCGCCGGCGAGACCGCCGAGCGGATCCGGGTCGCGGACGCGGTCGGCTCGACCTGGACGCCGCACGGGGCGCGGCTGCACCCGGTGAAGCTGGTCAAGGGTCTGGCGGCGGCCGTCGAGGCGCTCGGGGTCACGATCCACGAGCGGACGCCGGTCACGGAGATCCGTCCCAAGCACGCGGTGACGCCGTACGGCACGGTCCGGGCGCCCTACATCCTGCGCTGCACGGAGGGCTTCACGGCATCGCTGAAGGGCCAGAAGCGCACCTGGCTGCCCATGAACTCCTCCGTGATCGCGACCGAGCCGCTCACCGACGAGCAGTGGGCGGGGATCGGCTGGGAGGGTCGCGAGACGCTGGGCGACATGGCGCACGCGTACATGTACGCGCAGCGCACCGCCGACGGCCGGATCGCGCTCGGCGGCCGCGGTGTCCCCTACCGCTTCGGTTCCCGTACGGACAACGACGGCCGCACGCAGCCCGCCACCATCGAGGCGCTGTACGACATCCTGATCCGCTTCTTCCCGTCGCTGACCGGCGTGAAGGTGGCCCACGCCTGGTCGGGCGTGCTGGGGGTGCCGCGTGACTGGTGCGCCACGGTGACCCTGGACCGGTCGACGGGCCTCGGCTGGGCGGGCGGTTACGTCGGCTCGGGCGTCGCCACCACGAACCTGGCCGCACGCACGCTCCGCGACCTGGTCCAGCAGGACTCGGGCCAGGCGGGCGCGACCGGGCTGACCTCCCTGCCCTGGGTGAACCACCGGGTGCGCAAGTGGGAGCCGGAGCCGCTGCGGTGGCTGGGTGTGCACGGCATGTACGCCACATACCGCACGGCGGACCTGCGCGAACTGACCAGGCACAGCGCCGAGTCGTCGAAGCTGGCCCAGTTCGCGGACCGGGTGGCGGGGTGGCACTGAAGGGCCCGGCCGTACAAGGGAGTTGTGACAACGAGCCCCTCCCGTCGCCAAGGCGGTTGTTCGTCGACCGGATTTTGCCGCCTCATTGCCATCTGTAGTCCAACACTCAACTGCTTCCTCCCTAAAGCTGTTTGGCAGCTTGTGTCATGCACGTCACGGCTTCCTCAGGGGAGGGCACGTTTTTCATGGCAGGAGAGGGTTTTCGTAAGAGACGGGCATGGGCGGCGGTGTTCGCCGTGTCCGCCGTGCTGGGACTGACGGTGACCCAGGCCCAGGCGGCGCCCGGTACGAGTACAGATCCCTTCGGTGTGCGCGCACTTCGTGAACAGGGCCTTCTGCACCAGCAGAAGGCCCTGTCCGCTTTCGCGGAGACGGAGGACCCGGGCGACGGAGGCGACGAGGACGAGTCGGAGAACATCGCCGAGCAGGCGGACCAGTATGCGGAGGCCCGGACTTCGCCCGGCATCGTGGCGCCGGGAGCGTACGGGGCCGCCTACCACACACTCTCCGATCTGCGGCACACGGGCGGCAGCTGGAGCGACCGGACCCGGCTGCCGTACGACTCGGACGACCCGCGCTACCGGGACGTCAGCTCCAACTCCAGTGGCGGTTCCGGCAAGGTCACCGGACGGGTGACCGGGCTGGCGGCCGACAACCACGGATTTGTGTACGCGGGATCCGCCAACGGTGGCGTCTTCCGGTCCCGCACCGGGGGCGGGCACTGGACGAACATCTCGGACGACCTGCCGGCACTGTCCACGGGTGATCTGCAGCTCGATCCGCGCGGTCGGCTCTGGTACGCGACCGGTGAGGCCAACACCAGCGCGACGTCCTTCCTGGGCACGGGCGTGTACGTGCTCGACGACCCGCGCAAGGGCAGCTTCAGTCCGCGCGACCGGGTCGGCGGCGACGAGCTGGAGTCCACCTCGATCAACGCGCTGCGGTTCGCGGGCGACAAGGTGTGGGCGGCGACCACGGAGGGCGTGTGGAGCCACTCCACGAAGACCCTCACGGGCGCCTGGAAGCTCGAGTTCGCACCCAATCCCGACTATCTGCCGGGCGGTTCGAAGGCGAGCGACCCGTCGGCCGCGTACAAGAACATCACCAGTGACGTCGCCATCGACCCGAAGGACCCGAGCAAGGTCGTGCTCGCGGTCGGCTGGCGCGGCGGCGACACGTACAACGGCTTCTACGCCAAGGGCGCCCGCGGCTGGGAGCGGCTGACCGGGCTCGGTGACCTGCCGAGCGACAGCGACAACGTGGGTAACGTGACCTTCGCGCGCAGCGCGGACGGCTCGCGGTACTACGCCATCGACCAGTCGCCGGCGATGACCAATTCCAACCCGGACAGCGGACTCGCGGGCATCTTCGTCTCCAAGTCCGGTTCCCCGGAGGGGCCGTGGACGAAGATCGCCGACTACACGCAGCTGCGCGACTCCGGTTCGGCGCTCACCGGTGACGGATACCAGCCTGGCATCCAGGCCTGGTACAACCAGTTCCTCACCGTCGATCCGAAGAACCCCGACCATGTGTACGCGGGTCTGGAGGAGGTCTTCGAGACCAAGGACGGCGGCAAGAGCTGGACGGTCCCCGGGCCGTACTGGAACTTCGGCTTCTCCTGCTGGTCGATCGACCCCGCCGAGCAGAGCGGCGACTGCCCGGCCACCACGCACGCCGACCAGCACTCGGTGGCGATCGGCAGCAACGGTGGCAAGCCCTACGTCGTCGTCGGCGACGACGGTGGCGTCTTCCGGCGGCCGGTGGACGGCTCCGCCAACGCCGAGGGCCATGCGACGGACTGGACGTCCCTGAACGACGGCACGATGGACGCGCTCCAGTACTACTCCGTCGGCGTAGGCATCGACCAGGCGGCACGCGGGGTCTCGATCTCCGGCGGGCTCCAGGACAACGGGCAGTCGATCCTGCGCCCCGGGGACCGGGTGATGGGCTCCAACTTCGGCGGTGACGGCGGCGACACGATCGTCGACCCCGCGAACGGGTGCAACGTCGCGGCCGAGTACGTGTACCTGGCGGTGTCGGTCACGCAGAACTGCGCGGTCAACGACGGCAGTTGGATCGACGATCCGGCCAAGGCGACCACGTACTCCGTGGCCCCGGCCGACAACGCGACCGGCGAGGCCCGCTTCATCGCGCCGCTGAACGCCGACATCAAGGATGCGAACACCTGGGTCGCGGGCGGTCGGCACGTGTGGATCAACACCAAGGGGTGGGCGATCCGCAGCGGCAGCGAGTGGTTCGGGGCGTACGACCTCGGTGAGGGTCACACCGCCACCGCCGTCGCCTCCTCCGGCGGCAAGGTGTACGCCGCCTGGTGCGGCCCCTGCAACAACCAGGGCTTCACCCGGGGCATCGCGGTGGGCAACGCGGACGGCACCGGCTGGCACCAGCTGGACCTGCCGGTCGACGGGACGGTCCCCAACCGCTATCTCGCCGGTCTGGCGATCGACCCGGCGGACTCCAGCCATGTGCTGCTCGCCGTCAACGGATTCTCACGGAAGTGGACGGAGGGTCCGGGCGCGGGTGTCGGCCACCTGTTTGAGACCCGGGACGGCGGAGCGACCTGGAAGGACATCTCCGGGAACCTCCCGGACGTGCCGGCCAACTCCGTCGTGCTGCTGAAGAACGGGACCGTGGCGCTCGGCACGGACCTGGGTGTCCTGGTCCGCCCCGCGAGGTCGTCCAGCTGGAAGGTGGCGGGCGACAACCTTCCGACGACGGCGGTCCTCCAGCTCCGCACCGGCCCCGACGGCCGGCTGTACGCGGCGACGCACGGGCGCGGCATCTGGGCGATCGACCCACGTCTGCTGCGCTGACGGGCAGTGATCGGCCCACGACGGCCGCGCTGACCAGCGGCAGAGGAGAGGGGCGGGGCCTGTCGGGCCCCGCCCCGTCTGTGTGAGACTGCGACGGTGATACGCACCGCGACCCCCGCCGACATCCCCGTCATCCACACCCTCGTCCGTGAACTGGCCGAGTACGAGAAGGTGCCCGACGAGGCGCGGGCGACACCGGAACAGCTGCACGCGGCGCTGTTCGGCGCGCGCCCGGCGGCGTTCGCGCATGTCGCGCAGGGGGACGGGGGCGAGGTCGTCGGCTTCGCGCTGTGGTTCCTCAACTTCTCCACCTGGCGGGGCGTGCACGGCATCTACCTGGAGGACCTCTACGTCCGCCCGCAGGCCCGTGGCGCCGGCCATGGCAAGGCCCTCCTGAGGGAGCTGGCCCGGATCTGTGTGGAGCGCGGCTATGAGCGCCTGGAGTGGTCGGTCCTGAACTGGAACCGGCCGTCGATCGACTTCTACGAGGCCCTGGGCGCCCGCCCGCAGGACGAGTGGACGGTGTACCGGCTGACGGACGGGGCGCTGGCGGAGCTGGGGCGACGGGCGTAGGCGCGCCGGGGCCCGGAACGGGCCCCGCCCGAGGCGTCACCCGGTCGTCCCCCGTCTCAGTCGTCCCCCGCCACCCGTAGACCCATCTCCGCCGCCAGCACGGGGGCCAGGTCCAGCAGCTGGGCGTGGCTGATCACCGCGCCGGACAGGCGGTCCACCCCGCGGGTGATGTCCAGCTCGGCCGCGCGGCGCAGGTCCACGTCCACCAGCGTCGCCGCCGTCAGGTCGGCCTGCTTCAGAACGCAGTCCACGAACTCGACCCGCTCCAGCCGGGCGCCCCCGAAGTCCGGCTCGACCAGGACACAGCCTTCGAAGACGACGTCCTTGAGCCGGGCCTTGCGCAGGTTCAGACAGTCGATCTTGCCGCCGCGGACCAGCACCCGCTCCAGCACCGCGCCGTGCAACTGCACCCCACCGAGCCGGGCGTCCACCAGCTCCACGTCGCGCAGGCTCGCCTCGGCGAGGTCCGTGCCCACGCCCCTTATGCCCGTGAGCACGCAGTCCAGCACGCGCGCGTGGTGCAGCTGGGTCTCGTCCAGCGCACAGCCGGTCAGCGCGCAGTCCATGAAGCGGGCGCCCCCGCCGTCCTGCCCGGCGAAGTCCGCCTCCCGGAACTCCAGCCCGTCGTAGTCCCCGTCCGGCACCAACGCGCCGTCCGCGAAAGCCGCCAGCTCCGGCAGCCGCACCTGGGGCCGCCGCGCCGACTTCACCACCCGATTGCTCCGCACCATGCCCCCATGCTGCACCCGGCCACTGACAACAGCCCCGACCTGCGCCTTCTCCTGCGATGTCACATTCCGGGTGCCCTCCGCCGTCTTCATGACGACGCGACTCGCACGTGGCTCTCGCGATCTGGCCCGCGCGACGTGGTTTTCGACAGGAGGGAGAACCCCACCCATGCACCGCATCACCGTCGTCGGCGGCGGATTCGCCGGGCTCACCGCCGCGATCACCGCCGCCGAGGCCGGCGCCAAGGTCACCGTGTACGAGGCCCACCACACGCTCGGTGGGCGCGCGCGGACCGCCGAGGGCCCCTACCGGACCAACGAGGGCCCGCACGCCCTCTACAGCGGCGGCCCCCACTGGACCTGGCTCGGGCAGCGCGACCTGATCGGCCCGCTCGCCCCGGTGCCGCCTCTCGAAGCGGCCCGCCTGCGCCTTCACCACAAGGGTGTTCTGCGCCGCACCCCGCCCTTCGCGATGCTCAAGCTGCTGCGTCGTACGTCCCACCGGGCGCCCGTCGACGTCGACTTCATGACCTGGGCGACCGCGGAGGCGGGTGAGGAGGGCGCCCGCGCCGCCGCGAATCACTCCGCCACAGCCCTGTTCCACCACGACCCCGGTTCCCTGTCCGCCGCCTTCGTCCAGGAACGCCTCCGCCGCGCGGCCAAGCTCCCGCCCGAGGCGCACCACCCGAAGGGCGGCTGGGCGAGCGTCATCGACCGGATGGCCGCCCGTGCCTGGAACCTGGGCGTGCGCATGGAGACCCTGTCCCGTGTCGACACACTGCCCACCGCCACCCCCGTCATCGTCGCCACCTCCCTCGACGCCGCCCGCCGCCTCCTCAAGGACGACACCCTGGTCTGGGACAGCGGCCGCACGGTCCTGATCGACCTGGCCGTGCGCACCCGCCGCGGCGACGCCTGGGCCGTTTCCGACCTCGACGCGCCCGGCTGGATCGAGCGCTTCACCGCCCGGGACCGCTCCCTCGCGCCCGCCGGGCAGCAGTTGATCCAGGGCCAGTTCCCGATCGCCCCGCACGAGTCCCGGGCCGAGGGTGTCGCCCGTGCCGAACACCTCCTCGACCTCGCCTACGACGGCTGGCGCGGACGGGTCGTGTGGCGGCGCGAGGCGGTGGCGCAGGGGCGTACGGGCGCCGTGGACCTGCCGGGCACGAGCTGGCGGGACCGCCCGGCCGTCGATCGCGGCTACGGCGTCTACCTCGTGGGCGACCAGGTCGCGGCACCCGGCGTGCTCTCGGAGGTCTCCTTCAACAGCGCCCTCGCCGCGGTGTCCCTGGCCCTCGGTCGGAGGACCCTTGACCTCAAGCACGCTTGAGGCCGAAGAGTGGGCCTTCCCGCAGCAGCGCAGCAGCGACGAGGAGCCCGCCCATGTACGCGATCCGCCTGTACACCTTCGGTCCGGCCGAGAACCTCACCTACGAGAAGGTCGAAGACCCCGAGCCGGGGCCCGGCCAGGTCCGCATCGCCGTCGCCGCGGCCGGTGTGCACCTCCTGGACACGGCGCTCAGGGAGGGCGCGACGGGCCCGGCGCCCGGTCCGACGCCCCTGCCCACCATCCCCGGCCGTGAGGTCGCCGGCACCGTCGAGTCCCTCGGCGAGGGGGTCGACGCCGGCCTGCTCGGCAAGCGGGTCGTCGCTCATCTCGGTTTCGCGCCGGGAGGCTACGCCGAACTCGCCGTCACGGACGCCGACCGCGTCCACCAGACCCCCGAGAACCTGGACCACGCGCAGGCCGTCGCCATGATCGGCACGGGCCGCACGGCGATGGGGATCGTGCAGTTCGCCGACCTCGGACCCGGCTCCGTGGTCCTGGTGCCGGCTGCCGCCGGCGGCATCGGCACCCTCCTCGTGCAGTACGCCGGGCACGCGGGTGCCACCGTGATCGGGCTCGCGGGCGGGGCGGAGAAGGTCGCGCGGGTGCGGGAGAACGGCGCCGACGTCGCGATCGACTACACGGATCCGGAGTGGGCCTCGCGCCTCGACGGCCACCGGGGCCACGTCACCGTCGTCTTCGACGGCGTCGGCGGCGAGGTGGCGCGCACGGCGGTGGGGCTGCTCGCGCCCGGCGGCAGGCACATCGTCTTCGGTTGGTCCGCCGAGGGCATCCGGGGCGGAGCGCCGTATCTCGTCGAGGGCGTCTCCGAGCAGGTCCTCGGTCCCGTGATGCTGCGCAAGGCGGGCGGTCCCGACCCGGTACGCACCCTGGAGCTGCGCGCCCTCGCCGAGGCCGCGGCAGGCCACCTCGTACCGGCCGTCCAGCGCTTCCCGCTCGCCGAGGCGGCCGCGGCCCACCGGGCGCTTCAGACGCGGGCAACGGTCGGGAAAGTGGTGCTGGTGCCGTGAGAGCCCGGCACTCCGAGAGCACCCCACGCCGCCACGGGGCCCGCCCTCCGAGTGGACGACGGGAGGGTGGCGATCAGGACCTAGCGCACTCTGGGAAAACGGGCCTGAAGCGTCCAGATCGCCGGGTTCTCGCCGAGGTCCTCATGCAGGTCCGTGAGGTCGGCGATCAGATCGTGCAGGAAGTCACGTGACTCGCGGCGCAGTTCGGCGTGGGAGAAGGTCAGCGGCGGCTCGGCCGGCGGCAGCCACTCCGCCTCGATGTCCACCCAGCCGAAGCGGCGCTCGAAGAGCATGCGGTCGGGGGACTCGGTGAAGTCCAGCTCCGCTTGCTGAGGACGGGCGGCGCGGCTGCCGAGCGGGTCGCGGTCGAGCCGCTCGGCGATGTCGCACAGCGCCCACGCGAAGTCGAGCACCGGCACCCATCCCCAGGCTGTGGACAGCTCCCGGTCCGTCTCGGTGTCGGCGAGATAGACGTCACCGCAGAACAGGTCGTGCCGCAGGGCGTGGACGTCCGCGCGGCGGTAGTCGGTCTGCGGGGGGTCGGGGAAGCGGTTGGAGAGGGCGTAGCCGATGTCGAGCACGGGGGCGATGGTGTCACGCCGCGGCCGTCCCCTCCGTTCCGGGCCGCCCCATAGGATCGCGATCGTGTCCCGATCCGTACGCCTTGTCCCGGCCCTGTTCCTGGCCGTCGCGCTCACCGCGTGCGAGGGCGGTGTGCACGGCGCTCCCGGCGGCCTCGGTCTGCGCGACCCGTACTTCCCGAGGATGGGCAACGGCGGGTACGACGTCACGCACTACGCCCTGACCCTCGCCTACGACCCGGGCCGCCGTCAGCTCACCGGCACGGCGGTGATCACGGCACGCGCGACCGGGGACCTCTCCGCGTTCGCGCTGGACCTGAAGGGGCTGGACGTGGCCTCCGTCACGGTCGAGGGCCACGCCGCCCGCTGGAGCCGTGCCGGGCAGGAGCTGACCGTGCGCCCGGCCGACGACCTCGACCAGGGCGAGACGTTCAGCACGACGGTGCGCTACTCGGGCACGCCGGAGACGATCACCGACGCCGACGGTTCGAAGGAGGGCTGGCTGACCACCGCCGACGGTGCGCTGGCGCTCGGTGAGCCCACGGGGTCGATGGCGTGGTTCCCCGGCAACCATCACCCGTCCGACAAGGCGACGTACGACATCGCGGTGACCGTCCCCCAGGGCACCCAGGCGGTCTCCAACGGAGAGTTGGCGAACGAGAGGACGACGAACGGCCGAACCACCTACGCCTGGCACACCGCCCAGCCGATGCCGAGTTATGTCGCCACGGTCGCGATCGGGCGGTACGACATCACCCGCTCCACCCTGAAGAACGGCCTGCCCGCGTACGTCGCCGTAGACCCGACCCAGGAGCAGGCCGCCGCCAGGGTACTGGCGAAGATCCCGGAGATCATGGAGTGGGAGGAGTACAACTTCGGCCCGTACCCCTTCTCCTCCACCGGTGCGATCGTCGACCGGCCGGACGACTCCGGCTACGCCCTGGAGACGCAGGCCCACCCCGTCTTCCCCGGACCCCCCGACACCGGGACCCTCGTCCACGAGCTCGCCCACCAGTGGTTCGGCAACTCCGTCACACCGAGGAGCTGGCGGGACATGTGGCTCAGCGAGAGCTTCGCGACCTACGCGGAGTGGCTGTGGCAGGAGGACCACGGCGGCGACACGGCCCAGCAGGTCTTCGACGCGCTCTACCGGGGCGACTACCACGACGATCCGGCTGACAACGAGGCGATCTGGGCGTTCCCGCCCGCCAAGCCGCCGAGCGCCGCGCGGATCTCCGACAGCCCCGTCTACGAACGCGGCGCGATGGTCCTCCACAGGATCAGGCAGACCGTCGGCGACGACGCCTTCTACGACGTCATCCAGGGCTGGGCGGCCGGCCGTCGTCATGGGAACGCGGACACCGCCGACTTCACGGCGTATGTCGAGAAGAAGGCGCCGGACAAGGACTTCCGCGCGATCTGGCGGGACTGGCTGTACGGGGACGGGAAGCCGGAGCACGCGTAGCCTCGGCGACGGTGACCTTCTACCGCAGCTCCTTGCGCAGCACGGCGCACGGGCGGCCGTGTCGGCGGTCCGGGCGGTGGTCGATCGTCCCGTAGCCGAGGGCCGTCCAGAAGGCGAGGGCTGCGGGGTTGTTCTCCAGCACCGCGAGACGTACGGCGGTGCGGCCCGTGGCGCGGAAACGGTCCTCCACGAGGGACACCAGCTGTCGGCCGTACCCCTGCCGCTGCATGCCCGCGTCCACCATCAGCAGACCGATCCACGGGTCCGGGTCGGCCGGGTCGGGGTGGTGGGCGAGGGTGATCGCGATTCCCGCGAGGCGTCCGCTGCTGCGGGCGAGCAGGACCTCGGCGTCCGGGTTCGCCAACTCGTCGGCCAGCGCTGCCGCCACCTGCTCCGGGCGGATGTCGTCCGGGTCGGGAAAGTCGCCGCTGAGGGCGTTGAAGTCGCGTTGGGAGGCGTAGAGCGCGGTGACTTCGGTGAGCAGCGGGGCCGGGATGTCGCGGTCGGGGGAGAGAGGGAGGGGCTCGAGGATCACGGAGGTCAACGTATCGCGGACGCGGCGTGCGACCTCGGGACAGTACGGGCCCCGAGACCTGGGGGCAGGCGGGAGCCCCCGGGCTCACGGCGCACCGTGGCCCAGGGACTCCCGCACCGGTGTCCTCGGAGACGTCAGACGTTGACGCCGAAGTCCTGGGCGATGCCGACCAGGCCCGAGGCGTAGCCCTGGCCGACCGCGCGGAACTTCCACTCCGCGCCGTTGCGGTACAGCTCGCCGAAGATCATGGCCGTCTCGGTGGCCGCGTCCTCCGACAGGTCGTAGCGGGCGATCTCCTGGCCGCCGGCCTGGTTGACGATACGGATGTACGCGTTGCGCACCTGGCCGAAGTTCTGCGAGCGGGACTCGGCGTCGTAGATGGAGACCGGGAAGACGACCTTCTCGATGTCGGCCGGGAGTGTGGCGAGGTTGACGTTGATCGCCTCGTCGTCGCCGGCCCCCTCACCCGTCCGGTTGTCACCCGTGTGGACGATCGTGTTGTCCGGGGTCTGCTTGTTGTTGAAGAAGACGAAGTGCTGGTCGGAGTAGACCTTGCCCTGGGTGTTGACCGCGATCGCGGAGGCGTCGAGGTCGAAGTCCGTGCCGGTGGTGGTGCGGACGTCCCAGCCGAGGCCCACGGTGACGGCGGTCAGGCCCGGAGCCTCCTTGGTGAGCGAGACGTTGCCACCCTTGGACAGGCTTACAGCCATTGTTGGGAGTCCCTTCCCTCGGTTCGCGTACGCGGTGCGGTACCTGCGGGCTTCGTATGGGCACGAAGCTACAGCTACCGGTACCAACGCCAAGAGGGGTCCCTGTGGTTCCGGATCTCTTTACTTTCTTTACCCGGAATCTTCGGCGGGGCCGGCACCGGTGATATTCGCGTGACGTGGACCGGACAGTCGCGCGACGATGGAGGCATGTCCGGTCCGTACCTCATCCGTGGCTCCGTCTCGCTCCCCGAGGCCGAGCTCATGTGGCGTTTCTCGAGGTCGTCCGGGCCGGGTGGACAGCACGTCAACACGAGCGACACACAGGTCGAGTTGTGTTTCGACCTCGCGGGGACCGAGGCGCTGCCCCCGGTGTGGAAGGAGCGCGCCCTGGAGCGGCTGGCCGGCCGGCTCGTCGACGGAGTCGTCACCGTGCGCGCCTCCGAGCACCGTTCGCAGTGGCGCAACCGCGAGGCCGCCGCCGTACGCCTCGCCTCCCTGCTCGCCGAGGCGACGGCGCCGCCGCCGAAGCCGCGGAAACCGACCCGCATCCCGCGTGGCATCAACGAACGGCGGCTGCGCCAGAAGAAGCAGCGCTCGGAAACCAAGCGGGGGCGGTCGAGGCGGGACTGGAGTCAGTAAGCGCCGCATTCGAATTCGCGACGGAAAAGCCGTCACCGGGAAAGCGAATTCCCTGCCCGCGAGTTCTCCTGATCCGGTGTCCGGGGATCGCAAGGGGGCTCCGCCCGGATCCCGCGGCCCTCGGCCGACGCGGCCCCTCAGCCCAGATGCCGGTAGCGGCCCCGGAAGTACACGAGCGGTCCTCCCTCCGCGCTCGGTACCCGGGCCTTCAGCACCCGGCCGATGACCAGCGTGTGGTCACCGGCCGCCACACGCTGTTCCGTGCGGCACTCCAGGGTCGCCAGGGCGCCTCCGACCAAGAGGGCGCCGGAGGCCTCTCCGCGGATGTACGGGATGTCCTCGAACAGCAGCCGGTCGCTGATGCGGCCCTTCATCGCGAAGCGGCCCGCGATGTGCCGCTGGCTCTCCGACAGCACGGAGACGGCCCACAGGGGCTGCTCGTCGAGCAGGTCGTCCATACGGGAACCCTCACGCAGGCTGACCAGGACCAGGGGTGGGTCCAGGGAGACCGACATGAAGGCCGTCGCGGTCATGCCGACGTCTTCACCGCTCGGCCCCTGGGGGTCCAGCGCGGGCTCGTGCGAGGTCACCAGAACCACGCCCGCGGCCAGCCGGGACATGGCGGCGCGGAACTCGTCGTTGCTCACCCCCTCAGGATGCCCGGCGGCGGGCGGGGCGGCGGGCACGGACGGGGTAGGGGGAGTCTTCAGCACGCCGGGAACGCTAGTCGGCGCCCCCGGGCTCGCACATCGGCCCCGGGCCCGAACCGCGGCCTAGGACCATCGGCGGACGCCGCGTGAGGGCGCCCGGTGGCGTCGGTGGCCTGTGCACCCCGGACGAGCCGGGCGGGGGCCGGTCCGTAAACTCAACGCGCCCTGGCCCACTCTCAGTTGGCAGGTATGATCACAGAATCTGCACAGGTCCCTTAATTGCGGTCGGTAAACGCGCAGGGAGAACGCGGAAACCCCACTCAATTGCTCATGTTTCGCTGTGACTTGAGTCACAGGTGCCGTATTTTGTTGACCCTGTGTACCTAGTGGGCAGCGCGCTGTGATTCAGTGGCGGGGACGCTGCACGACGCTACGCGAGGAGTACGCCGAGTAGCGCACGGAGGAAAACCGGGAGAACCGTAGTACACCGACGCGTCCCTGGAGTCGCTGCGAGACCTCGAGGGGAGGGCGAATGGAGACCGAGTCGGAGCCGTATGTCCGTCTTGCGACCCTGCGGCAGCTGCACCAGGTCATGGCGAACATGAACACCGCCCGCAGCCTGGCGGACACGCTGCAGACGGTCGCCGACGGCATCGTCACCGGCCTCGGCTACGAGTTGGCGGCCGTCAACCTCGTACGCCCGGACGGCGACCTCGTCGTCGCCGCATTCGCCGGGAACTCCGCCGCCGAGTCGCTGATCACGGGCCGCGTCGGCTCCCGCGCCTCCTGGGATCGCCGGCTGAACATGGGGGAGGCCTGGGGCGACCTGCGGTTCATACCGCACACGGAGGGCTGGATCCTCGACGAGGACGACGTGCCGCAGTGGTACACCGACGGCCCCGAGCCCCGCTTCGAGGACGAGTGGCATCCCTCCGACCGCCTCTTCGCGCCCATGTACACGCCGAGCGTCCAGGGCGCCTGCGGTGAACTCATCGGGGTGATCTCCGTCGACAGGCCGCGCAACGGGCGGCGGCCCGGCGCCTGGGGCCGCGAGGCGCTCCAGATGTACGCCTTCCAGGCGGCCATCGCCATCAGCAACGCCCGCCTGAGAGCGAACATGCAGCGGGCCCTGGTCCGCCTGGAGCGGGAGCAGCAGGCCCTGCGCGCCAGCGAGGAGTCCTTCCGGCAGGCCTTCGAGTACGCCCCCTCCGGCATGGCCATCGCCGAGATGGGCGGCGACCAGCACGGGCGGATCCTGCGCACCAACGACGCGCTGTGCCGCCTGCTGGGCCGGCCCGCCTCCGCCATGCGCCGCTACTCGTTCTCGGACCTCGTCCACCCCGAGGACATCGGCACGCTCCTGCGGACCTCCGCCGAGGGCGGACGGGCCGAACTGAGGCTCGGGCGCCGGGACGGCACGTACGTCTGGGTCTCCCTGCGCAACTCCGTCGTCGCCGACGTCGCCGACGGGCCCCGCTTCCTGCTCACCCATGTCGAGGACATCGAGGAGCGCAAGCGCCGCGAGCTGCAGCTCGCCCACCGGGCCTCGCACGACTCGCTCACGGGCCTGCCCAACTCCGCCGAGCTGCGCTCCCGCCTGTCCGCCCGCCTCTGCCAGCGCCCGCAGTCCCTGCCGCCGGGCGCGGCCGGCTCCCTGGACGCCGTGCACGGCGAGTACGGGACGGACCACCCGGCGGTGTTCGACGGCAACGGGCACACCTTCGACTTCCATGCAGGCCCGGGCCCCTACGACGCCTTCGACCACCATGTGCACACCGTCGCCCCCGACACCCACACCGACGACGGCACCAAGGGGCTCGCGGTGCTCTTCTGCGACCTCGACGGCTTCAAGTCGATCAACGACCGCTTCGGGCACAACGCGGGCGACGCGGTCCTCATCGAGGTCGCCGGGCGGCTCAGCCGCGGAGTGCGCGACGGGGACACGGTCGCCCGGCTCGGCGGTGACGAGTTCGTCGTCCTCGCGGACGGGCTCGGCAAGGCCGACGCCCAGGACCTCGCGGTGCGCCTGCGCAACGAGATCATCCAGCCGATCCGGGTCGACGGCCGTGCCATGCGCGTCGGCGCGAGCTTCGGCATCGGCTGGGCGCACTGTGGCATGACGGCGGACGAAGTGTTGAAATCCGCTGACGAACGGATGTACGTAGAGAAACGTTCTCGTCCCAAACAGCATCGGCGGGCCGGATAAACACCAGGTCAGTGCGTGGGTGATGGGAAGAGCATCCGTTTGGGGGCCGCGGACCGGGTAGGCTCGCCATTCAGCCACGTACGCATCTGGACCCGCACCTGCTGAGGAGTACCAAGGGATGACGCCCGGCAACAACGGCGCGAGCACGCCCGAGGACGAGGACCCGTTCGGCTACCTCTACGCCGACGGCCAGGCCAACGGCGCACAGCCGCCCACGGGTGGTTACGGCTACCCGGGCTCCGTCAACAGAGTGCGTGCGGTCGGCGAGCGCCAGTACGGCCAGCCACAGGCCCCGACGGCCGCCTACGGCCAGGTCCCGCAGCAGCAGGCGTACGGCCAGGCCCAGGCCCCCTACGGCCAGCCCAACGCGCACTACGCCGCGCCCGAGACCGTGCCGGGCGGCGCCCCCACGACGCGTCAGGCGGCGCCGGTGGGCGCGGGCGGCGGCGGACGCGGCCGTGGCCCCAACACCAAGGGCCTGCTGATCGGCGCGATCGCGGTGGTCGCCGCGGTGGTGATCGGCATCGGCGTCGCCATGATCGGCGGTGACTCGGGCGACGGCAAGGACGGCGCCCAGGCGGACGCCAGCGCGTCGACCGGGCAGAGCGCGTCCCCGAGTCAGTCCGCCACCCAGCAGTCGTCGGACGACGCCAAGTTGCCGACCATCGACGCGAAGGCGCTGCGCCTGGAGGGCGGCACCACCACCGCGTCCGACGTCAAGGGCGCCAAGGCCGACGGCGGTGTCTACGTCCAGGGCTTCAACAACGTCGGCGCCGCCGTGACCTGGAGCGTGGACGTCCCCTCGACCGGCAAGTACACGCTGTACACCGGCTACGGCGTACCCGGCGTCGACGCCACGGCCACCCTCACGGTCAACGGCACGGCTCAGACCACTCCCATGTCCCTGAAGAACTGGGCGCAGGCGCCCGAGGGAGACTGGGAGAAGGGCTGGACGAAGACGTACAACTACATCCAGCTCAACAAGGGCACCAACACGGTCCGGATCTCCTGTGAGCAGGGGAACCAGTGCAACGCCTACCTCGACCAGTTGTGGCTGGTGAAGGGCTGGCCCAAGTAGCCGGTCCCCGGGGACCTCACGCCGCTGTGGCCTCCCCCGTCACCGCCACCTGGTCCAGCAGTTCCTCGTAGGCGCGGCGGTCGAACTCGCCCGCCGCCGGGGCCAGTACGGTCGCCGCGGAGAGAGCCACCGCCCGGGCCAGGCGGCCGGGCCACGGCAGGTGTTCCACCAGGCCCGACAGCAGGCCCGCGACGGCGGAGTCGCCCGCGCCCGCCGGGTTGCCCCGGAGCCGGCGCGGCGGAGCAGCCCGCCAGCGGCCCTCCGCGTTCACGGCGAGCAGGCCCTCCGCGCCCAGCGAGGCGACCACGGTGTGCGCACCGCGCCGACGGGCGTCCCGGGTGGCCTGCAACGGCTCGTGGGAGCCGGTGAGTTCGGCCAGTTCGTCGGCGTTCGGCTTGACCACGTCCGGGCGGGCGGCCACCCCGCGGCGCAAAGGCTCACCGCCCGTGTCGAGCAGCACGGGCACGCCCGCAGCACGCGCGGTGCGTACCAGTTGGGCGTATGCCCCCACCGGCACGCCCGGCGGCAGACTGCCGCACAGGGCCACCGCGGCGGCCGAGGGCACCAGGTCCCCGTACGCCTCCAGGAAGGCAGACCATTCGGCGGGGGCTATCACCGGGCCCGGCTCGTTGAGTTGGGTGGTGTCGCCGGTCGTCTCGTCGACGACCGCGATCGTGCGCCGGGTCGCGCCCTCGACCGGGACGAGCGCGTCCACCACGCCGGGCGTGCGGCTGAGCGCGTCCTGGACGGAGCGGCCCGTCGCGCCGCCCGTGAAGCCGGTGGCGGTCACCTCGTGGCCGAGCGTGGCCAGCACCCGGGCGACGTTCAGGCCCTTGCCGCCGGGCCGTTCGGCCACCTCGGTCACCCGGTGCGAGGCGTGCGGCCTCAGCGCCCGTACGCGATAGGTGATGTCGAGAGCGGTGTTCAGCGTGACCGTCAGGATCACCTGGGGACCTCCCTCGGAAGTCGTGACGGCGCGGTGCGTGGGCCCGGGGTTCCAGATTGCGCTTGCCGTCGGCGTGTGCGGAGGCTCGATCATGCCAAATGAGTCGGCGGTCGGCCCAGTCCCCGGGGCCGACCGCCGTACGTCAACAAGTGGACGAATCAGCCCAGTTGCGGATCGACCACCCACTCGCCGCGGCGCATCACGCCCTTGAGGGCGAAGTCGGCGTCCAGCAGCACCAGGTCGGCGTCCTTGCCGGGCTCCAGTGAGCCCACCCGGTCGTAGAGGCCAAGCAGCTTCGCCGGGTTGGCCGAGATGGCCGTGACGACGTCCTCCACGGGCAGCCGGTCGACGGTGACCGCCCGCTGGAACGCGCGGTCGAGGGTGAGCGTCGAGCCGGCGATCGAGCCGCCCTCCACCAGGCGCGCGACACCCTCACTGACCTCGACCTCCAGCGGGCCGAGCATGTACCGTCCGTCGCCGATGCCGGCCGCGTCCATGGCGTCCGTGATGAACGCGACCCGCCCCGCGCCCGCGTGATGGAACGCCAGCTGGAGGGAGGCGGGGTGCAGATGCGTGCCGTCGTCGATCAGTTCGACCGTGATCCGCTCGTCCTCCAGGAGCGCGGCGATGGGGCCGGGTGCGCGATGGCCGAGCGGCGGCATCGCGTTGAAGAGGTGGGTCGCGACCGTGGCGCCCGCCGCGATGGCCTCCACCGTCTGCTCGTACGTCGCGTCCGTGTGCCCGATCGCCGCGATCACGCCGTGCTCGGCGAGCAGCCGCACGGAGTCGATGCCGCCGGGCAGTTCGGTGGCGAGGGTGACCATCTTCGCGTGGCCGCGGGCGGCGTCGATCAGCTTGCGGACCTCCGCGGGATCCGGGTCGCGCAGCAGTTCCTCGGAGTGCGCGCCCTTGCGGCACGGCGAGATGAACGGCCCCTCGAAGTGGATGCCGGCGACGTCGCCCTGCTCGGCGAGCTCCGACAGCAGCCCGGCCTGCTGGGCCAGGACGTCCATGTCGTTCGTGACGGTCGAGGCGACGAGGGTGGTGGTGCCGTGCAGCCGGTGGGTGCGGACGGCCGTCAGGGCCTCCTCGGCCGTGCCCGAGAAGGACGCGCCGCCACCGCCGTGGTTGTGGATGTCGACGAAGCCGGGGACCAGCCAGTGGCCGCGCACGTCGACGATCTCCGCGTTCTCGGGCGCGGTGCCGGCGATCCGCGCGCCCTCCACGACGAGACGGCCGTCGTCCACGGTCCCGGTGGGCAGCACCACCTGGGCACCGGCGAGAACCTTGCTAGTGGCCATCAGGTGGTTACCTCCGAACGGTCAGTGGTTTCGAGGAGATCCCAGGCGAGGAGCCCCGCGCCCAGGCATCCGGCGGTGTCCCCCAGCGCCGCGGGGACGATCGACGGCAGTTTCTGGAAGGCGATCCGCCGCCGGACGGCATCCCGCAGCGGTGTGAACAACGTTTCCCCCGCCTCGGCGAGCCCGCCACCGATGATGAGCGTGCGCGGGTCCAGCAGGGTGAGGGCGGTGACCAGGCCGTCGGCGAGCGCGTCCACGGCCTCCTGCCAGATCCGCACGGCGTTCGGATCACCGGACGCGACGGCCTTCGCACAGTCCGCGGCGTCCGCCTCCGGGTCCCCGGACGCCGCGGCCCACGCCCCGCTCACCGCCGCCGCGGACGCGTACCGCTCCAGACAGCCGCGCTGGCCGCACGGACACGGGGTCCCGCCGGGCCGTACGACGACATGGCCGATCTCGCCCGCGAAGCCGTGCGCGCCGGCCTCCACACGACCGCCGATGCCGATGGCGCCGGCGATGCCGGTGCCGAGGGGCACGAACAGGAAGCGGTCCGCTCCCTTGCCCGCCCCGATGCGGCCCTCGGCGAGCCCGCCGGTGCGCACGTCGTGCCCCAGTGCGACGGGCACGCCGCCGAGACGGCTGCTGAGCAGTTCACGGAGGGGTACGTCACGCCAGCCGAGGTTGGCCGAATAGGCGGCGATGCCGCGGTCGGCGTCCACGATGCCGGGGACGGCGACGCCGACGGCGGCCGCCGGTCCGCCGAAGTGCCGCTCACCGTGCGCGCGCAGCTCGACGGCGAACCCGAGGATCGACTCCACCACGGCATCGGGCCCGCGCTCGCGCCCGGTGGCCCGGCGCGACTGGTGCAGCAGCTCGCCCCCGGCCCCTACCAGGGCGGCCTTCATCCCGGTGCCGCCCACATCGAGGGCGATGACATGTCTCACGGAGACAGTGTGGCGCCTGGACCGCAAGAGGTCTAGTCCACTTACGTGGTGTAGACCTTATGTTGATATTCCACATGGCGAGACAGCAGGGTTGGTCAAGAGCAGTGCAGCGGCGCAGGACGCGTGGAACGACGTGGCGGAAGGGTCTGATCGCGGCGGTGTCCGCACTGGGGATGACGGGGGCGCTGGCGGCCTGCGGAGGTTCGGCCGGCTCCGGGGACGTGACGCTGCGGCTGGTGGCCGCGGACTACGGGGACTCGGCCGCGAACAGCTCCAAGAAGTACTGGGACAAGCTGGTCCAGGACTTCGAGGCGGGACACCCCGGGATCAAGGTCGAGGTCAGCGTCTACTCCTGGAACGACGTCGACCGCAAGGTCAAGGAGATGGTGGCCGCGGGCGACGCGCCCGACTTGGCGCAGATCGGGGCGTACGCGGACTACGCGGCGGCGGGGAAGCTGTACCAGGCCGACGAGGTGCTCTCGATCCCCGTCCAGGCGGACTTCGCCTCTGAGCTGAGCGACGCGGGAAAGGTGAACCGCGTCCAGTACGGCATGCCCTTCGCGGCGTCCACGCGGCTCCTCTTCTACAACAAGACGTTGTTCGCCCGCGCGGGGATCACCCCGCCGACGAGCTGGAGCGAGCTCGCGACGGACGCCCAGGCGCTGAAGGCCAAGGGGGTGAAGTTCCCCTACGCGCTGCCCCTGGGACCGGAGGAGGCGCAGGCGGAGACGATGCAGTGGCTGTTGAGCGGCGGTGACGGCTACCTGGACGGCTTCGGCTCCTACAACCTCGATTCGACCCAGAACGTGGCCACATTCAACTGGCTCAAGGACGAGCTGGTGGACAAGGGGCTGACGGGTCCGGTGGCGCCTGCGGAGCTGGACCGGGCCGACGCCTTCTCCGCCTTCACCCGCGGGGAGGTCGGCATGCTGAACGGCCACCCCTCGCTGATGAAGGCGGCCAGGGCGAAGGGCGTGGCCTTCGGCATGGTGCCGATGCCCGGGATCAACGGCCGGGCGAAGTCGACGATGGGCGTGGCGGACTGGATGACGGCGTTCAAGGAGAACGGCCACAAGGACCAGATCCGCAAGTTCCTCGACTATGTGTACGACGAGAAGAACGTGCTCTCGTTCTCGCGCGAGTACGACCTTTTGCCGGTGACGAACTCGGCGCAGGAGGCGATGTCGGCGTCGTCCCGGGACGCGGACCTGGCGCCCTTCCTCAAGGAGCTGCCGACCTCGGAGCTGTACCCGGTCGGCAAGACGTCCTGGGCGGGCGTCAGCGCGAACATCAAGAAGCAGATAGGCAAGGCCGTCGGCTCCAACGGCAGCCCGGCGGCGATCCTGGGCCAGCTGCAGCGGGCGGCGGTCACGGCGGACAACGCGGCATAGCCTGCGGCGGGCCGGCCGGGACTCGAACGCCGGACGCGCTGAATGTCGGTCCCTGCGGCTACCGTTCCCCCATGGACGAGCTCACCCCCGGCGAAAAGGCCATCCTCGCCCTGGAGGGACGCGGTTTCTCCGGGGCGGGGGCCAAGGAGCGTGCCATACGTGAGCAGCTCGGCCTGGCCCCCGTCCGCTACTACCAGCTGCTCAACGCCCTCCTCGACGACCCGAGAGCACTCGCGCACGCCCCGGTCACCGTCAACCGGCTCCGCCGCATCCGCGAGTCCCGCCGCGCCGAGCGCTGAGCGTGCCGCGTGGCGGGGCACACCGGCCCAGCGCCGAGCCATGGGTGCGCCCACCCCGGCGCGGATAGGGTCGTCCCATGGGCAGCCACACGGACTCCTTGCCGACGCCCGCCACCCCGGCCGGGCGTGACGGTCTCGACGCCATCCTCACGCGGCCCCAGCGGGCCGTCCTCGCGTTCGACTTCGACGGGACGCTCGCCCCGATCGTCCCCGACCCCGACCAGGCCCGCGCCCACCCCGACGCGGTCCCCGCCCTCGCGGCCCTCGCCCCGAAGGTCGCCTCCGTCGCGGTCGTCACCGGCCGCCCCGCCGACGTCGCCGTCCGCCACGGCGGTTTCGCCGGCGTACCCGGACTCGAACGCCTCGTGGTCCTCGGCCATTACGGCGCCGAACGCTGGGACGCCCGCACCGGCACCCTGCACGCCCCCGCCCCGCACCCCGGTGTCACCGTCGTGCGGGCCGAGCTCCCCGGGCTCCTCGACCGGATCGGCCCGTGGGAAGGGACGTGGATCGAGGACAAGGGGCGCTCCGTCGCCGTGCACACCCGCCGCGCCGAAGATCCGCAGGCCGCTTTCGACGCCCTCCGGGAGCCCCTCACCGACCTCGCCACCAGCCACGGCCTGATCGTCGAACCGGGCCGCCTGGTCCTGGAGCTGCGCCCGCCGGGCATGGACAAGGGAGTGGCCCTGCTGGAGTACGTGCGCGAGATCGGTGCAGGAGCGGTCATGTACGCCGGCGACGACCTCGGCGACCTCCCTGCCTTCGCCGCCGTCGACAAGCTCCGCTCGGACGGCGTTCCGGGCCTGCTCCTGTGCAGCGGCAGCGAGGAGGTCACGGAACTGGCCGAACGCGCGGACCTGGTGGTCGACGGCCCTGGAGGAGTGGTGGAATTCCTGAGGTCATTGGCGCAGAGGCTCAGTTGAGGCGTCTCCAAAGGAGCGCGGGGCTGTGTCGATATGCGGCTCCGCCGCATGGGCGCGACCAGCCCCCACCGGCCCCCACCCGACAACAACCCGGTCAAACGCCCAACGCGGCCAACTGATCCAGGAACCACCGGGCCGGAGGAAGCGCCGTGGCCTGAGCAGCAAGCCGCTTCGTGCGTTCCGCGCGCTCCCCCGGCCCCATGGACAGCGCCTCGTGCAGCGCCGCAGCCATGCCCACGATGTCGTACGGGTTCACCGCCACCGCGTCCTCGGCCAGCTCCTCGTATGCCCCGGCCTCCCGGGACAGCACCAGCGCGCAGCCCTCGTCGGAGACCACCGGGACCTCCTTGGCGACCAGGTTCATGCCGTCCCGGATGGGATTCACGAGGGCCACGTCCGCCAGCCGGTACGCGGCCAGCGAGCGCGCGAAGTCGTCCTTCACATGCAGCTCCACGGGGGTCCAGCCCGGCGTCCGGTAGCGGGCGTTGATCTCCGCCGCCACCCGCTGAACCTCCGCCGTGTACTCGCGGTAGACGGCCAGGTCCTGGCGGGACGGGTACGCGAAGGCGACGTGGACGACCCGTTCGCGCCACTCCGGACGCGACTCCAGCAGCTCCCGGTACGCGAGCAGTCCCCGCACGATGTTCTTCGACAACTCGGTGCGGTCCACCCGCACGATCGTCTTCCGGGGCCTGCCGTCGGGTGCCGTGCCGATCTGCTGCCGCAGCGTCGCCATGCGCTCGTTCACGTCCGGCTGGTGCGCCCGCTGCCGCAGGAAGTCGGCGTCCGCGCCCAGCCCGTGCACACCGATACGCGTGCCCGAGGGGATGCCGGGGCCCAGGATCGCGTGACAGCAGTCCGTGAACGCGTCCGCCCAGCGCTGGGTGAGGAAGGCCGCCCGGTCCGCGCCCAGGATCCCGCCGAGCACCTGCGCCGCGATGTCGTCGGGCAGCAGACGGAAGTACTCGGGCGGCGCCCAGGGCGTGTGCGAGAAGTGGCCGATCCGCAGGTCGGGCCGCAGCCCGCGGAGCATCCGGGGGGCCAGGGTGAGGTGGTAGTCCTGGATCAGGACCGCCGCGCCGTCACCCGCCTCCTGGGCGAGCGCCTCGGCGAAGGCGCGGTTGTACGTCTCGTACGCCGCCCACTGACGCCGGAACCCCGTGTCGAAGACCGGCTCCAGGGGTGTCTGGTACAGCATGTGGTGGACGAACCACAGCACCGAGTTCGCGATGCCGTTGTACGCGTCCGTGTACACCTGCGGGTCGATGTCGAGCATCCGTACGCGCTGGCCGCCGGTGTCGGCCGGATCCAGCGCACCACCCGTCCGCCGGACGGCCTCGCGGTCGCCGTCGCCGAGCGCGGAGCAGACCCAGACCGCGTCCGCGTCCGGGCCGATGGCGGAAAGGCCCGAGACCAGTCCGCCACCGCCGCGCCTGGCAGTGAGCTGCCCGGTCTCGTCCAGCGCGTACGAGACCGGGCCGCGGTTGGAGGCGACGAGTACGGAAGCCATATGGGTGGAAGCCATGCCACGAAACTTAGCCCGGGCCTGAAACGCTCAAACGTTCCATTCGGCCGTATGCGGAACCGTATACAACTACGCGGCCTTTCGTTCCACGTACTCTTCGATGTCCGCCATCGGCGGCCTCTCCTCGGTGTCCACCGAGTACGTCCGCGGCTCGAAGCGCCCCTCGACCCGGTCGAACTGAGTGAGGGAGGGGCGGATCAGATGGCCGCGGGCCAGGCGGAGCTGTGCGGTGCGGTAGATCGCGGCGGCCATGCGGCCCAGCGCCTGGCCGTCCTGGTGGCGGTGTTTGCGCACGCCCACGTCGACCTGGGCGAGGGCGTCCAGGCCCACCAGGTGGAGGGCGTCGACCAGCATGCCCAGCTCCACCCCGTACCCCACCGGGAACGGGAGCTGTTCCAGCAGGGAGCGGCGGGCCGCGTACTCGCCGCCGAGCGGCTGTACGAAACCGGCCAGCTGAGGCCAGTGCATGTTGAGCAGCGGGCGCGCCATCAGTTCCGTGACGCGTCCGCCCTGGCCCGCCGTACCGCCGAGCGGACGGTCGTACATCGCCTTCACCAGGTCCACGCCGGGGTCGGTGAGCAGCGGGCCCACGATTCCTGAGACGAAGTCCGACGAGAACTCCCTCAGGTCCGCGTCGATGAAGCAGACGATGTCTCCACTGGTGACGAGCAGGGAGCGCCACAGCACCTCTCCCTTGCCGGGTACGGCCGGGATGCGCGGCAGGATCGCGTCGCGGTGCACCACCTTCGCGCCGGCCGCCGCGGCGACCTCGGAGGTGCGGTCGGTCGAGCCCGAGTCGACGACGACGATCTCGTCGACGAGCGGAACCTGCTGCATGAGGTCGTGCCGGATGGCGGCGACGATGTCGCCGACCGTCTCCTCCTCGTTGAGAGCGGGCAGCACGACGCTGACCGATGAGCCCGAGGTGCGTTTCGCGGCCAGGATCTTGTGGAGCGGGCGATCGGTGACGGACCAGGAGCGGGTGCTCAGCCAGCGCTCGACTTCTTCCAGCACAGTCTGCGGCTCCTCACGTTCGTACGGTGGTCGGCAAAAGGGATCTTCGCGTGGGGTTCTTCCAACGGGTGCCTGTTGTGATCCATCTCGCGGTTCGGACGACTATCTCAACTGTCCTGGCCTTCGGTTACAGTCTTGAACAACGCCGGTGACCATCGCATGTCGGGGGTCGCCGCCGCTCGTACCAGTGAAACAACCACATACAGCTCATCCAGAGGGGCAGAGGGACACGGCCCGATGAAGCCCCGGCAACCCTCCAGTCGGTTTCTCGTAGATCAGTGTTGATCGTCTCCGCGAGGCTCCCGGCTAGGGAAGGTGCCAAATCCGTCTCACGGCGAGATGCGTCGTGAGGAAGATGAGGAGAAAGGGCCTCGCCTGACATGGCTGTGCAGACAGTTGCAAGCTCCACGAACTCCGTGAACCTCGGTCCCGCCGTCGCCCTGTCCTGCCGTGAGTGCGGTCACCGGGTGCCGCTCGGCCCGGTCTTCGCCTGCGAGGAGTGTTTCGGCCCGCTGGAGATCGCGTACGACTTCTCGGGCTACGACACCGAGGAACTGCGGAAGCGTATCGAGGCGGGCCCCGCGAACATCTGGCGCTACGCGCCACTGCTGCCGGTCCCGGCGGACGTCGCCGACAAGCCGAACCTCAACCCGGGCTGGACCAAGCTCGTCAAGGCCGACAACCTGGCGCGCGAGCTGGGCGTGACCGGCGGGTTGTATGTGAAGGACGACTCCGGTAACCCGACGCACTCCTTCAAGGACCGCGTGGTCGCCCAGGCGCTGGAGGCGGCCCGCGTCTTCGGCTTCACCACCCTCTCCTGCTCCTCCACCGGCAACCTCGCGGGCGCGGTCGGCGCCGCCGCGGCCCGCGCCGGCTTCCGCTCCTGCGTCTTCATCCCGCACGACCTCGAGCAGGGCAAGGTCGTCATGGCCGCGATCTACGGCGGCGACCTCGTCGGCATCGAGGGCAACTACGACGACGTGAACCGCTTCTGCTCCGAGCTGATCGGCGACCCGGCCGGCGAGGGCTGGGGCTTCGTCAACGTCAACCTCCGTCCGTACTACGCGGAGGGGTCCAAGACCCTGGCGTACGAGATCGCCGAGCAACTGGGCTGGCGACTGCCCGACCAGATCGTGGTTCCCATCGCCTCCGGCTCGCAGCTGACGAAGATCGACAAGGGTCTGCAGGAGCTGATCAAGCTCGGGCTCGTCGAGGACAGGCCGTACAAGATCTTCGGTGCGCAGGCCGAGGGCTGCTCGCCGGTGTCGGTCGCGTTCAAGGGGGGCCACGACGTGGTGCGGCCGCAGAAGCCGCACACCATCGCCAAGTCGCTGGCGATCGGCAACCCGGCGGACGGCCCCTACGTCCTGGACATCGCCCGCCGCACGGGCGGCGCCGTGGAGGATGTGACGGACGAGCAGATCGTCGACGCCATCAAGCTGCTCGCCCGCACCGAGGGGATCTTCGCCGAGACGGCCGGTGGCGTGACCGTCGGCGTCACGCGCAAGCTCATCGAGAACGGCGTCCTCGACCCGGCCAAGACGACGGTCGTCCTCAACACCGGTGACGGCCTCAAGACGCTGGACGCGGTGGCCGGCACGGGGCTGACCGCGACGATCCGCCCCAACCTGGAGTCCTTCCGCGAGGCCGGGCTCGCATAAGCGCCCGTCCCGCCAGCCGCATCCGACCGGAGGTCACACATCCCATGAGCGTCACCGTCCGCATCCCCACCATCCTGCGCACCTACACGGGTGGCCAGGCCGAGGTGACCGCCGATGGCGCGACCCTCGCCGAGGTCATCGCCGACCTGGAGAAGAACCACGCCGGTATCGCCGCCCGCGTCCTGGACGACCAGGGCAAGCTGCGCCGCTTCGTCAACGTGTACGTCAACGACGACGACGTCCGCTTCGAGCAGGGCCTTCAGACGGCGACGCCGGACGGCGCGGGCGTCTCCATCATCCCGGCGGTGGCGGGCGGCTGACGGTCGCTCAGCCGCGTGACCATTACCCTCGGTAACGCCGGTCACCGAGAGTTCATCGAATTGCCCTCTCCGTGAGAGAAACGGAGGGGGCAATTCTGCATGGTTGAGCACGGTAGAGTTGGGGAACCCGCTCCCGGTCTCCCCGCCGGGTTCCCCGAGTTTCTGCCGCGCGCCCGACAAGAAGTCGCCAAACTGTGCAGGGCTTTTGCGCCATTCATTCCTTTTATGGGGCCCGACTTGCCCTGAATTCGGGTGAATTCTTCGTACATTCCCGACCGGGCGTGCCCGGAATTCTCGTCCGATTGACCTGTTGCAGACGGCAGTTGGACAGATACATTCAGCCGCGGTCGACGCGTTCCGGCGCACGCCCCCAACCGTTGGGGGGTGAGGTCTGACCCGGATCCGCGAAGTGTGGATCTGTGCAAGGGCCAGTAATAGGGGAGTTAGGCATGGCTCAGGGCACCGTCAAGTGGTTCAACGCGGAGAAGGGGTACGGCTTCATCGCGGTCGACGGTGGTGCGGATGTATTCGTCCACTACAGCGCGATCCAGATGGACGGCTACCGCACCCTGGAAGAGGGCCAGCGGGTCGAGTTCGAGATCTCGCAGGGTCAGAAGGGGCCGCAGGCGGACATGGTCCGTCTGGCAGGTTGAGGTTGCGCGCCGACGACTGAACTGTTCGACGTGTCGAGGGGCTCGTATCCCGTTGGGGGTACGAGCCCCTCGGTCTGTCCGGGGCGGGTCGGCGGGCGGTACGCAACGCAGCGTTCACCCGGAGATGGGCCGGAGGTCGCCTGCTCCCGCCCGTCACCCGACCACCACCCCTCAAGGAGCCCGCTTCGCGGGCGCGCCTTGCTCCCGCCCGTCACCCGACCACCACCCCTCAAGGAGCCCGCTTCGCGGGCGCGCCTTGCACTCTCGGGGGGCGAGTGCTAATCATTGGCGTTAGCACTCTGAAGGTGAGAGTGACAAAGAAGGACCGGGTCGGTGAGGCCGCGGACCGGGAGGGGCAAGGAACCTCCGGCCGGGGCCGTCCGTCGCGGGCGCGGGCGCGGTCCGAAGTAATCACCCCCAGTCCTGGAGGGACCACTTCACATGGCCAAGATCATCGCGTTCGACGAGGAGGCGCGGCGTGGCCTCGAGCGCGGCATGAACCAGCTCGCGGACGCCGTCAAGGTGACCCTCGGCCCCAAGGGCCGCAACGTCGTCCTCGAGAAGAAGTGGGGCGCCCCCACGATCACCAACGACGGCGTCTCCATCGCCAAGGAGATCGAGCTCGAGGACCCGTACGAGAAGATCGGCGCCGAGCTGGTCAAGGAAGTCGCCAAGAAGACGGACGACGTCGCCGGTGACGGTACGACCACCGCGACCGTCCTCGCCCAGGCCCTGGTCAAGGAAGGCCTGCGCAACGTAGCCGCCGGTGCCAACCCGATGGCCCTCAAGCGCGGTATCGAGAAGGCCGTCGAGGCCGTCTCCGCCGCCCTGCTGGAGCAGGCGAAGGACGTCGAGACCAAGGAGCAGATCGCCTCCACGGCCTCCATCTCCGCCGCCGACACCCAGATCGGCGAGCTCATCGCCGAGGCCATGGACAAGGTCGGCAAGGAAGGCGTCATCACCGTCGAGGAGTCCCAGACCTTCGGTCTGGAGCTCGAGCTCACCGAGGGTATGCGCTTCGACAAGGGCTACATCTCGGCGTACTTCGCCACCGACATGGAGCGTATGGAGGCCGTCCTCGACGACCCGTACATCCTGATCGCCAACTCCAAGATCTCCTCGGTCAAGGATCTGCTCCCGCTCCTCGAGAAGGTCATGCAGTCGGGCAAGCCGCTGCTGATCATCGCCGAGGACGTCGAGGGCGAGGCCCTGTCGACCCTGGTCGTCAACAAGATCCGCGGCACCTTCAAGTCCGTCGCCGTCAAGGCCCCGGGCTTCGGCGACCGCCGCAAGGCCATGCTCGGCGACATCGCCATCCTCACGGGCGGCGAGGTCATCTCCGAGGAGGTCGGCCTCAAGCTGGAGAACGCGACCCTGGACCTCCTGGGCCGCGCCCGCAAGGTCGTCATCACCAAGGACGAGACCACCATCGTCGACGGTGCCGGCTCCGCCGACCAGGTCGCGGGCCGCGTGAACCAGATCCGCGCCGAGATCGAGAACAGCGACTCCGACTACGACCGCGAGAAGCTGCAGGAGCGCCTGGCGAAGCTGGCCGGCGGTGTCGCGGTCATCAAGGCCGGTGCCGCCACCGAGGTCGAGCTCAAGGAGCGCAAGCACCGCATCGAGGACGCCGTTCGCAACGCGAAGGCGGCCGTCGAGGAGGGCATCGTCGCCGGCGGTGGCGTGGCCCTGATCCAGGCCTCCTCGGTCTTCGAGAAGCTGGAGCTGAACGGCGACGAGGCCACCGGTGCCGCCGCCGTCAAGCTGGCGCTCGAGGCCCCGCTGAAGCAGATCGCCGTCAACGCCGGCCTCGAGGGCGGCGTCGTGGTGGAGAAGGTGCGCAACCTGACCCCGGGCCACGGCCTGAACGCCGCGACCGGCGAGTACGTCGACCTGGTCAAGGAAGGCATCATCGACCCGGCGAAGGTGACCCGTTCCGCCCTGCAGAACGCCGCCTCCATCGCCGCGCTGTTCCTCACCACCGAGGCCGTCATCGCCGACAAGCCGGAGAAGGCCGCCGCGCCCGCCGGTGGCGGCATGCCGGGCGGTGACATGGACTTCTGATCCGGCTGCCTCCCGAGGCTCGAGGATCAGGTTCGTCCTGCACGTACCGAGGGCGGCACCCCTGCTTCCAGGGGTGCCGCCCTCGGGCGTTCACACTGTGCGAGACATCAGGAGTTGCTGAACGCGTCGCGCAGCCGCATCTCGTTGAAGCCGTTGCCGTCGTAGTCGTCCGAGTACGTCAGCGCCAGGCGGCCGTTCGGGGCGATGGTCACGGCCGGGCCGCCCTGGCCTCCGCCGGTCACCACGTTCATCCGGTAGGCGGGGAGCCTGCCGGTCGTCGTGCCGTCCGCGTTGAAGCCGCGGGCCCACACGTCGTCCTTGCCCGCGTACGGGGTCCCGTTGATGTTCACGTCGAAGGCTTCCCTCCACGCGACCACGAAGCTGCCGTCGTCGGCGACCGCGACATCCGCGACGTCCTGGTCTGAGATCGGCCGCTTGCTGTCGACGTACGGGCCGCTCGCGGTGCCGTCCTCGGTGGTCCGCTGCTCCGCCGCCGTGGCGCTGCCGGTCGCCGAGAAGATGCGGTGGTAGATCCGCTGCGGGCGCACGAGCGTGCCGGTGCCGGTGGTGTACTCGTCCGTCCACGCCACGACGAAACGGCCGTCACCCGTCGACGCCACCGCCGGCTTGGTCTGCTGCCCGTCGGTCAGGGAGTTGCCCACCTTGCGGGCCACGGCGAAGCCGCCCGAGGTGTTCAGCTTCGCGACACCGATGTTGACGCCGCCGTTGCCGTCCGCGTCCTCTTCCCAGACGATCACGGTGTTCCCGGCGTCGTCGATCGCCGCGTCGGCGTAGCGGTTCGACCCGGCGGCTCCCGAGTTGATCGTGCTGACCTGGACGTCCTGGTAGCGCAGCGTGCCGGTCGCGGACCAGCTGCTCGCGTACACCTGGTTGAGCGTGGAGCCGTCGGCCGTGCTCTCCCAGGCCACGCTGTAGGAGCCGTCGCCGGCCACCGCGACCGTCGGCCGCAGCTGGTCCCCGTCACCGGAGGCGTGCGGCCGCGGCAGGGTGGACACCGTGCCGTCCGAAGTCACCTTGCGCACGGCGATGTCGGCGTACTTGTTGCCGTCGTCGTCCTTGGCCCAGACGACGATCGCGTCGCCCTGGTCGTCCACGCCGACGTCGGGCTTCTGGTGCGACCAGGTCGCGCCGGTGCCGCTGTTGCTCAGCAGCTTCTCGTCCCACAGGGGCGCGCCGTCCTTGTACATGCGGATGTACACGTCGGTGCCCAGCTCGGTGTCCGAGGAGTCGTGCCGGTCGCCCTGCTCGTACACCACCGCGGTGTAGACGGACGACGTGCCGCCGGAGGCGATGGCGCTGTAGTGCTGGTCGCCGTTGGCCTGCACGTTGACCCGTGAGTAGTGCTGGGACGTCGAGCCGTACTTCGCGGCGTCGATGTCGACCGCGCCCGAGCGCACCTTGTTGAAGTTGGCGACGTAGGCCTGGTAGGTCCCCGGGTCGTCGATGCGCAGCAGCGTCTCGTCGTTCGTCTTCAGCGAACCCGCGGTCCAGTTGTGGGAGCCCGTGTACACGTGCTGGACCTTGGTGCCGTCGGCCTTCGTCCACTCCGTCAGCAGGTACTTGGAGTGGGTGGTGCCGTGGTTGCAGGAGGACCCGGCCGAGGACTTGTAGCGGCAGCCGCCCGGGCGGTTGCCGTAGGCCGCGATGTCGAGGGCGGTCAGGTCGTTGATGCCGTTGTTGCCGCCGCCGTCACTGAGGTCGCGGGCGTTCACGTCGACGCTGCATCCCTGGGACCGCTTCGCCTCCAGGGCGTCGTAGACGGCCGGGCGGGTGGTCCGCTGGTCGAGTTCTGCCGCCGAGATCCTGATCTCCCCGTCGATCGAGCAGTCGACCTGGTCGATGAACGAGGCGAGGATGTCGGCGTTGCCGTAGTGGGAGGCGTCCGAGGCGGTGTCACGCGGGAAGAAGAACGCCTCGACCGCAGAGCCCGGGTCGCCGGTGGTGTAGTTGTACGTCGTGTGCAGGCTGTCGCCGACGTGCCTCACCTGGTCGTTGAAGTGCGCGCGGTACCGGGAGGCAAGGGTCGCGTTGTTGGACACGACGACCGCGTTGTTGATCTCGCCGTCCTGGCCGCCCGCGAGGTTTTGCGAGCTCTGCCAGACGACGTCCTTGCGGCCGTCGGTGAGCGCGTCGAACACGATGTACTTGTCGTGGTCGATCGCGTTCGTGTCGCCCGAGCCGTTGCCCAGGCAGCCTCGTGAGCACCAGGTGAGGGTGGAGTTGCCCGTCAGTGTCAGACTGTCCAGATCGCTGCTCGGCCGGTTCGCCGACTCCGAAATGATGCGCAGCGTGACGCCGCGGCTCTGGGCGGCGGTGAGCTTCGCCCGCAGATCCGAGCTGCTGAACCAGTACATGCCCATGTACAGCGTCGAGTTGGGCGCCGCGAGATCGATCAGGTCGCCGACCGAGGTGTTGATCGAGGAGTCGTAGGTCGTGGGCTTCGGATAGGTGAAGACCGACGTGTAGTTCCCGGAGACGACGGTCTCCGCCTGAGCGGTGGCCGGGGCGAGCAGTGCCGCTCCCAGGGCGAAGGGGACGGCGACGGCCGCCGCCCGAGTTATTCGTCTGCCCATCAGTTCCCTTGCGTTCAAACGGTGTTAAGGCCGAGCACACCCTATACACGCGCGTCCCGAGCTCCTGATCACGCGTGGCTCGGCGGGAGCCGGAGCGGTGTCCGGGGGCGGTAGGGCCCCGGGCGGCGTGCGGGCCGGCCTGGTGTGCCTCCTGCTGGCGATCTCCAAGGGCGCCGACTGGGGCTGGGGCAGCGGCACCACCCTCGGCCTGCTCGTGGTCTCCGTCGTCGTCCTGCTGGTGTGGGGCTTCTTCGAACTGCGCGTGGAGCAGCCGCTGGTGGACCTGCGCACCACCGCCCGCCGTCAGGTGCTGGTCACCAACCTCGCCTCCGTGGCGCTCGGTTTCGGCATGTTCGCGATGTCGCTCGTGATTCCGCAGCTCCTGCAGCTGCCCGCGGCCACCGGCTACGGCCTGGGCAAGTCGCTGCTGACCGCCGGTCTGGTCATGGCGCCGTCCGGTCTGGTGATGATGGCGACCGCCCCGGTGTCCGCCGCGGTCTCGCGCGCCAAGGGCCCGAAGGTGACCCTGATGATCGGCGCGCTGATCGTGGCCGTCAGCTACGGCATCAACGTCCTGCTGATGGACCAGGTCTGGCACTTCGTGCTCGTCCACGCCGGCCGCGTCCACTCGGCAAGGGCACCGGAGCGGGGGGAGGCAGAAGGCGTACGTCGCCAGGAAGCCGACCCCGTACGACGTCAGGAGCCCGCCGCATGGATCGCCGCCGTGAGTCCCAGTCCTCTGTTGCCCGCCAGCCGGGGGAACAGGTCCCAGCGCGACCCGGAGGGCGGTGGCCGTGGCGGCGTATGGGGTACCGGGGCACCCGTCGAGCGTGCTGCGCGCAAGCAGCCCTCGTTCTCCTCCGGAAGGCGGGGGCGTGACGTCCCGTGTCAGCCCGCCGCCTTTTCCAGCGCCGTGCGCAGATGCCCTCCGCTCTCCGTGAGCAGCCGCGCCGCCGACGGCCCGTCCACGCCGCCGAGGATCGTCAGGATCGCGTTCTTGACCTCACCGTCCGTGGCCGCAAGGGCGCGCTCGATCTCCTCGTCCGTCGCGCCCGTCGCCAGTGCCACGATGCGGTGGGAGCGGGCGCGCAGCTTGTCGTTGGAGGCGCGGACGTCGACCATCAGGTTTCCGTACGTCTTGCCCAGGCGGATCATCGTGATCGTCGAGAGCATGTTGAGGACCAGCTTCTGCGCCGTGCCCGCCTTCAGACGTGTCGAGCCGGTCAGCAACTCGGGTCCGACCACGATCTCGATGCCGTGGTCAGCGGCGGCCGCGAGGGCGCTGTCCGTGTTGCAGGACAGGCCGACCGTGAGCGCGCCGCGCGCCCGGGCGTGCTCCACCGCGCCGAGGGCGTACGGTGTGCGGCCCGAGGCCGAGATGCCGACCACCGTGTCACGGTCCGTCAGCCCCAGTGCGTCGAGATCCCGGGCCGCGAGCTCCCAGGAGTCCTCCGCGCCCTCCACCGAGGTCACCATCGCACCGGGGCCCCCCGCGATCAGTCCCACCACCTGTGAGGGGTCCGTGGCGAAGGTCGGCGGGCACTCGGACGCGTCCAGGATGCCGAGCCGCCCCGCGGTGCCCGCGCCCGCGTAGACGAGCCGCCCGCCCCGGGCCATCCGCTCGGCGATGGCGTCGATCGCGGCGGCGATCTGCGGGAGCCGCGCGGCGACCGCGGCCGGCACGGTCGCGTCCTCGCCGTTCATGATCTTCGCGATCTCCAGCGTCGGCAGCTGGTCGATCTCGGCCAGCTCGGGACGGAACGCCTCGGTGGTCAGCGTCTCCAGCTCTGCTCGAAGATCACTGGGGCGGGACGAGGAGGACATGTGGACGGCTCTTTCCGGTGCGGCGCTGCTCTGGCAAGAAGACGGACAGGGGCTAGCGCTTTGTTCCGCCACGCGGCCGGTGGCGGTGTGCCAGGGCCTCGTACGATGCGGACAGCGCGGGTGCCGCGGTCTCGTACGTCCGCTGTGCCACGCCGACGAACAGGCAGTCCACGACGAGTAGTTGGCTGGTACGGGAGGACATCGCGGCCGGCCGCAGCTCGCTCTCGCGCGCTGTGGACGTGGTGAGGATGTGGTCGGCGTACTGCGACACGGGCCCGTCCGGGCGGCCGGTGATCGCGACGGTCGACGCGCCGTGTTCGAAGGCGACGCGCAGCGGTTCGATGACGTCGCCGGTGGAACCGGAGTGCGTGATCGCGATCGCCACGTCCTTGGCGCGCAGTTGCACGGCGTTGGTGACGGCGAGGTGCGGGTCGCTGTGTGCATGGGCTATGAGCCCTATCCGCAGCAGCTTCTGGACGAGGTCCTGGGCGACGAGCCCGGACGCCCCGATGCCGTACACGTCGATGCGCCGGGCGGCGGCCAACGCGGCGACGGCAGCGCCGAGTTGCACCGTGTCGAGCCCGGCCGCGGTGTCGGCGAGGGTCTGCTGCTCGTCGTAGGCGAGCTTGGCCACGACGTCGGCGATGGGGTCGTCGACCGCGATGTCGGCGGTGACGGACGGGGCGCGGCCCGACTGCTGCTGGGCGGCGAGGCCCGCGAGGGCGAGCCGCAGGTCCCGGTAGCCGGGGTAGCCGAGGAGGCGGGCCGTGCGGACGACGGTGGCCTCGCTGGTCCCGGTCAGCTCGGCGAGCCCGGTGACCGTGAGGGCCGCGCATCCGGCCGGGTCACCGGCGACGGCCTCGGCGACCCGCTGCATGGACCGGGTCATGGAGGGTGCGAGGGTCCGCACCTTGGCGGCGAGCGCGGCGGGGGCGGGCGGCGCCGACGGGCCCACCGACCTTCCGAAAATTTCCTTCACATCCTGGGTCACAAAGTGAAAGATATTTTCCATTCGGACGTCCGGTCAAGAGTGCGCACAATGGGTGCATGGACCCCATCAGCCCCCTGGAGCAGGCACTGCACGCTGCTCGCGCCCTCGTGCTGGCCGATCTGATCGCGGGCGAGGTCGCCGAGGCGGACGTCGTCTCGCTCGTCGAGGACTCCGTCGTACAGCGCCGCTGGTGGGTCGAACAGTGGCCGGACGGCGCGACCTACGTGGCAGGACTGGTCGCGCAGGACGTCCAGGACGCCTTGCTGGAGCGGTACGGACGCTGGCCGCTGTGCCCCGTCTGCGGCTCCGGTGACCCGCACGCCCTCGACGTCGAGCCGGAACTCGGGCCCGACCCGCACTGGGTGTGCCCCAAGGCGGGCGTGAAGGTCGCGGCGGTCGGCTCGCTCGGGCGGGCGACGGGCGGGATGCCGTCCTCGTGACGATCTACATCGACCCTCCCGCCTGGCCGGGTCACGGCCGTATGTGGTCCCACCTCATCAGTGACGTCTCGTTCGAGGAACTGCACGCGTTCGCGGAGAAGCTGGACGTACCGCGCCGCGCCTTCGAACGCGACCACTACGACCTCCCCTCCCACCGGTACGCGGAGGCGGTGCGGGCCGGGGCGGTGCAGGTCGGCAGCCGCGAGGTGGTGCGACTGCTGCACGCCTCCGGTCTGCGCAGGCGCAAGGGGCGCGCCCCCGGCCTCAGCCACCCAGCGCGTACGCGTATGTCGCCTCGTCCTCGCCCACCCGGGTGAACCCGGCCCGCGTGACCACGCCCTGCGAGGGGATGTTCGTCCGGTCGACGGTCGCCCAGAGCGTCCTGACGTCGTCCCTGCCCAGCGCCCATGCCGCGAGCGCGCGCAGCGCCTCGGTCGCGTAGCCGTTGCCGCGGGCGCCCGCCACCAGGTCGTAGCCGACCTCGACGCCTCTCTCTTCGTCCGGGGCGCCGTGGAAGCCCATGCTCCCGACCGCCCGGCCGTCCTCGGACCGCACGAGCACGAACACGCCCCACTCCGGCCGGTGCACCCCTGCCTCGTACGCCTTCACGAGCATTCCGGCGGCCTCGCGCGTGCCCTCGAAGGGGCCGCCGTCGATCCACTCGAAGCCGCCGGTGCCGCCCAGGCGCAGATCGGTGGCGGCCGCCGGGGTGACGCCCTGAAGGGTGAGACGATCGGTGGGGATCACCGGGTCGTTGCTCCAGCGCCAATCGGTCACCGGGGCCCGTCCGGGCAGATCGCCGCGGCCCGTGGCCCACAGGAGCGTGCGCCAGTGGTCGGGGCCGGGTCTCACGTGCGGGAAGAGCCGGGTCAGGACGTCCTCACACAGCTCGGCGGGTGGCTCGTACTCGAGTTCGAGGCCCGCGGCGATGTCGTGCGTGTGCAGCAGGACTTCGGCGATGCCCATCGCGGCGAAGCCCTCCCGGTTCGCGCTGCGGAAGGGATAGGGGTGGAAGGCGCGCACCTCGCGGGGGGTGGTGTCGACGGCGGCGGCGAGCAGCACCCCCACCGTCTCGATCACCTGTAGGACGCCCTCGTTGCCGGCGTCGTCCTCGAGCCTGATCTCGAAGGGCACGTACGCGTCCTGGGCGCGCCCCGCCAACTGCCCGGCGTACGCGATGAGATCGCTCGCCATGTGCTCGGCCGTGCGGCGGCAGCTCCATTCCAGCCGCCCCGCCCGGACCTTCCCCCAGTCGCGGTCCACGCCCGCCCGCAACGCCGCCACGGCCCCCGCGACGGCTTCCGTCACCCGTTCCCCACCCATGCTTCGCATGCGGTGGAGGGTAGGGGCGTGCCGATCCTCAGGGCGAGAGCATTTCCAGCTCCGAGTTGATGTTGTACCGGGCCGTCGCCTCCCATCGCGCCTTGCCGTACGGCGTTCTGAACAGCTGTGGCAGGGCCAGGAGCCGGCGGAGGACCGCGGCACGGCCCTCGCGGAAGGCGTCGCCCGGAACAAATCCGTACTCCTCGCGCACGGCGACCGTGTAGGCGGCGTACGCGGAAGGGGGCGAGGCGAGAACCGCGAGGTCCGCGTCGCACAGCACCTGGCCGTTGCGGTCGTCGTCGGCGGGGTCGTGGGCGATCGTGAGGCGGACCAGACGGGCCACCTCGGCCGTCGTGCTGTGCGCTACCCCCGCCTCGGGGAGCGCGCGCTCGGCCAGACGCGCCGAGCGCTCCTCGTTCTCCGAACGCTCCGGCAGATAGACGGCGTCGTGGAACCAGGCCGCGAGACGCACCGCGTCCGGGTCGTCCGCGTACTGCGCGAGGTCGTCGATGTGGTCGAGGACCGCCGCCAGATGCTCGACGGTGTGGTAGCGGCGCTGTGGCTCCTGCCAGCGGGCGAGGAGGTTGTCGGCGTACGGGGCCGGGTCGGGGCCGTCGGCGGACCGGGCTCCTTCCAGGGCGCGGGACCAGCGGCTGCGCAGGGCATCGAGATCGGCCATGCCGTCATTCTCGCGCGGCGCGTCCCGCGGGCCGTACCGGGCGATCTTTTTCGCCCTCGGCACCACGTCGTCGTACCCTTGGATTGGACTAGACCTGTAGCCGCTTCAAGGGAACACCGACGGAAGGGGTCCTATGAGCACGCGTGCAGTCCTGGAGGTGATCGCCCTCGGTGTGGAGGACGCGGTCGCCGCCCAGGCCGGAGGCGCGGATCGCCTCGAGCTGGTCACCGACATGGCCGCCGACGGGCTCACCCCGCCGGTGGAGACCTTCGCCGGGATCCGTGCCGCCGTCGGCATCTCGCTGCGCGTGATGCTCCGTCTGCACAACGGCTTCGCGGCCGGTGACGTCGCGGCGCTCGTCCGCACCGCGCGCGAGCTGCGCGCGGTGGGCGCCGACGAGTTCGTGCTCGGTTTCCTCGGCGAGGACGGCGGGCCCGACCTCGATGCCGTGGAGCGGCTGGTCGCGGAGCTGGACGGCTGCCGCTGGACGTTCCACCGCGCGATCGACCGGGCCGCCGACCGCGACGCCCTGCGCAAGCAGCTCGCCGATCTGCCGGGACTGGACGCCTATCTCACGGCGGGTTCGCCGGACGGCGTGGACGACGGCCTGTCCACCCTGCTCGCCGAGGCGGCCCGGCGCGGCGAGCCCGGTTACACCCAGCGGCTCCTCGTCGGCGGTGGCCTCCGCCTCGATCACGTGCCGCGGTTGCGCGCCGCCGGCGTCGACGCGTTCCACATCGGTGGGGCGGCCCGCGCGAATGGCTGGGCCTCGCCGGTCTCGGTGGAGGCGGTCCGGGAGTGGCGTACGGCCGTCGACGGCAGGCCGTGACGCGGGAGCCGTCCGCATCCGCGGGGCGGGAGCCCGGTCACACCCAGCGGCCCCTCGTCGGCGGCGGCCTTTGCATGTTCAGCCTCCAGTCCGTGCGTCCGATCCAGGTGCCCAGCGGCACGCCGAGCGCGGCGGCGACGGTCGGCCGGCCGGCCCATCATCATGAGTGAGCGGTGACGAAGGCGAGGTGCTGCCCGGCCCGATGCGGACGACATCGAGCCGGGCAAGGTGCTGCACACGGGATCACCTCGCCCCGGCCGTCGGCCGCAACCCCTGCGTACGGCTCCGCCGCGACCACCTCGACGCCGCCCCGGCCTCCTGGGGCGCGCTGCCGAAGTCCCCGCCCGAGCAGCCCCTTCAGCCCAGCTGAGGCGGCAGCGGGGCCGCGTGGGTCACGATCAGGCCCGAGACCGCACGGGTGAGAGCCACGTACAGGCGGCGCAGGCCGGTCCGTTCGTCCGGTTCGCCGTCGACGACCGCCTGCGGTTCGTCGAGGACCACGTAGTCGTACTCAAGGCCCTTGGCGAGCGACGCCGGTACCAGGGTCAGCCGGGTCTCCTGGGTCGTCTCCTCACCGGGCCCCAGGTGGCCGATGCCCGCCTCGGCGAGCGCCTCGGCGAGCACGGGGATCCTGACGTCGGCCGCGATCAGGCCGGTCGAGCCCTCGTTGCGCAGCAACTCGGCGCAGGCGGCCACGACTTCGGTGGCATCCCCCGTCGTACGTACCTGGAAGAAGCCCGGGTTCTCACGCACCGACGCCACCGGCGTGAGGCCCGGCGCGATGTGCGGCAGCAGCCGGGAGGCGTACGTGATCACGTCCGTCGGCACACGGAAACCGGCTGTCAGCTCCTCGATCACCGCCTCCGTCTTCCCGAGGTGGGCGAGCGCCTCCTCCCAACTCCGCGTCGCCCAGGGCGTGGTGCCCTGCGCCAGGTCGCCGAGCACGGTCGCCGAACCGGTCGTGCAGCGCCGGCCGACCGCCCGGTACTGCATCGGGGAGAGGTCCTGCGCCTCGTCGAGCACGACATGCCCGAGCGAGTGGGTGCGCTGGACGAGGTCGGTGGCCTCGTCGATCAGCACCGCGTCCGCGGGCGACCACCTGGCGGACTTCACCGAGCGCACCGGCTTCGACCAGAGGATCTCCTTCCGTTCGTCCTCGTCGAGGATCCCGTCCGCGTGCGCGGCGAGGAAGTCGGCGTCGGTGAGCAGACGCAGGACCAGCTTCGCCGGGTCGACCGGCGGCCAGATCTCCTTGACCGCGGCCTTCACGGCGGGGTTGCGGGCCACGGCGTCCTGCACGCGGTCGTCCGGCGCCTCCCCGGACCGCTCCATCTGGACGAGCACGGCGTGCGCGATGCGCTGCGGCAGGGCGTCGCGGGCGGCGCCGTACCGGATGTCGCGATCGAGCAGCTCCCGGACGATCCCCTCGAGTTCGTACGCGGGCACCCGCCAGCGCCGGGAGCCGCGCACCACCACGACGGGCTCGGTGGGCATCGTCACCTGGGCGCGGACGGCCCTGCGCAGGACTTTCGCCAGGCGTGCGTCGCCCTTGATGACGGCGGCGGCCGCGGTGTCCGTGCCGCGCACCTCGACGTGCGCGACGAGGTCGTCGACCGTCGCCTGTCTGACCTCCAGCTCGCCGAGCGCGGGCAGCACCTGCTCGATGTAGTGCAGGAAGGACTTGTTGGGCCCGATGACGAGGGTGCCGGTGCGGGCGAGCCGCTCGCGGTGGGCGTAGAGGAGGTAGGCGACCCGGTGGAGGCCGACGGCGGTCTTCCCGGTGCCCGGACCACCCTGCACGCAGACGGTTCCCGACAGGCCGGAGCGCACGATCTCGTCCTGCTCGGGCTGGATGGTGGCCACGATGTCGCGCATCGGACCGACGCGCGGGCGCTCGATCTCCTGCTGGAGCAGCTTGCTCGCGGTGGCGGCCTCGGCCGGGTCGGAGAGGTGCTCGTCCTCGTACGCGGTGAGGTCGCCGCCGGTGTAGCCGAAGCGGCGGCGCAGCGCGATGTCCATCGGATCCTTCTTCGAGGCCCGGTAGAACGGCTGTGAGACGGGCGCGCGCCAGTCGATGACCATCGGGTCGCCGTGGGCGTCGTGCACGTGCCGGCGCCCGATGTAGAAGCGTTCCCCCTCGGCCCCCTCGGCCCGGTCGGCGCCGGGGGCATGGAGGTAGTCGAGACGGCCGAAGAACAGCGGGGTGTGGCTGAGGTCGGCGAGGGCCTTGATGCGCTCGTCGATCTGGCGGGCGAGAACCTCGGCGTTGACCCAGTTCGCGGTGACGTCGCTGATGTCGAGGTTCTCCACGTCCTCGCGCATCGCGCGCAGTGCGGCCCGGGACGAGGCGAGGTGCGAGCGCTCGCGGGAGAGGGGATCGGTCCCGGACGGACGGGAGAGGGGTTCGGGGGCGGACGGAACGGACGTGGACACGGAAAGGTGCCTCCGGGGCGTGGCCATGGGCCGGTCGGGACATTCTGCCGTCCGGTTTCCGTCCGGACGACGGCTCTCCGTGAAGGGAGGCGGGCAAGAGAGGGGATTCTAGGTGACGGGCGGATGCGGCGGCCAACGGTTTTTCCGGCCCCTCGGGGTCGCGCGCCTTCCGGCCCTAGGGGACGGCGTCCCTCCGGAGTACGACACGGGCCCGACCGGAGGGGTACGCGGAAGCCGCGCAGGTTACGTCCTTGGTCCGACGCCATTCGGGTCGGGCGGTTCCACCATGGAGTCATGAGCGCAGTAACCTTCACACCCGCCCGGCACGGTCCGCCGTCCGGCGCGACCGCCCTCGACGCCGACCATCACCGCCACCATCGCTTCGGCGACGCCCTGCGCGCCGTCAAGGTGTTCGTGGGCGCCGCGATCGACGTGGTCCTCCTCGGCGAGTACGGCGAAGAGGCGGGCGTCCGCAGCCGCCGATGACGGCCATCCTCCCGGCGCAGCCTCCGCACGCCACCGCCGGGCGGCACCGCCCGGGGGGTACGGGGGGCGTTTCGTCCTCTGACGGACCGTTACCCCTCGTACACCTCATGTGTTTTTGTTTTTATTGGATTCGCCTTCTGCCCTTGATCTCAGTTCTCGGCCAGCAGCTCGTCGGCATCCACGATCCGGTACGCGTAGCCCTGTTCGGCCAGGAAGCGCTGGCGGTGCGCGGCGAAGTCCTGGTCGATGGTGTCGCGGGCGACGACCGAGTAGAAGTGGGCCTGGTGGCCGTCGGCCTTGGGCCGCAGCACCCGTCCCAGCCGCTGTGCCTCCTCCTGCCGTGAGCCGAACGTCCCCGACACCTGGATGGCGACGGTCGCCTCCGGCAGGTCGATGGAGAAGTTCGCGACCTTGGAGACGACGAGCACGCTGATCTCGCCGGCGCGGAAGGCGTCGAAGAGCTTCTCGCGCTGGGCGTTGGAGGTCTCGCCCTTGATCACGGGTGCGTCCAGGTGCTCACCGAGCTCGTCCAGCTGGTCGATGTACTGCCCGATGACGAGGATCTGCTGTCCGGCGAAGCGCCGCACCAGGGCCTCGGCCACCCTCTGCTTGGTGTCGGTGGTCGCACAGAACCGGTACTTCTCCTCGGTCTCGGCGGTGGCGTACGCGAGCCGCTCGGAGTCGGTGAGGTTGACCCGCACCTCCACGCAGTCGGCCGGCGCGATGTAGCCCTGGGCCTCGATCTCCTTCCAGGGCGCGTCGAACCGCTTGGGGCCGATGAGGGAGAACACGTCCGACTCCCGGCCGTCCTCCCGCACCAGGGTCGCCGTCAGCCCGAGCCGCCGCCGCGCCTGGAGGTCCGCGGTGAACTTGAAGACGGGCGCGGGCAGCAGGTGCACCTCGTCGTAGACGATGAGCCCCCAGTCGCGGGAGTCGAACAGTTCCAGGTGCGGGTAGACACCCTTCCGCTTGGTGGTGAGCACCTGGTAGGTGGCGATGGTGACCGGCCGGATCTCCTTCCTCGTACCGGAGTACTCGCCGATCTCGTCCTCGGTGAGCGAGGTCCGCTTCACCAGTTCGTGCTTCCACTGCCGGGCGGAGACGGTGTTGGTCACGAGGATGAGGGTGGTGGCCTTGGCCTGGGCCATGGATCCCGCGCCGACGAGCGTCTTGCCGGCACCGCAGGGCAGGACGACGACACCGCTGCCGCCGTGCCAGAAGTTCTCCACGGCCTGCTTCTGGTAGGGCCGCAGCGCCCATCCGTCCTCGTGCAGTTCGATGGGGTGCGCCTCGCCGTCCACGTAACCGGCGAGGTCCTCGGCGGGCCAGCCCAGCTTGAGCAGCACCTGCTTGATCTGTCCGCGCTCGGAGGGGTGGACGGCGACGGTGTCCTGGTCGATCCTGGCCCCGACCAGCGGAGAGATCCGCTTCGACCGCAGCACCTCCTCCAGGACGGGCCGGTCGGTCGTCGTCAGGACCAGCCCGTGGGCGGGGTGCTTGGTGAGGGTCAGCCGCCCGTACCGGTCCATGGTCTCGGCGATGTCGACGAGCAGCGCGTGCGGCACGGGATACCGGCTGTACTGCACGAGCGCGTCCACGACCTGCTCGGCGTCGTGACCGGCGGCCCGGGCGTTCCACAGCCCGAGCGGGGTCACCCGGTAGGTGTGGATGTGCTCGGGCGCGCGCTCCAGCTCGGCGAACGGCGCGATGGCCCGACGGCAGTCGTCGGCCTGCTCGTGATCGACTTCGAGGAGCAGGGTCTTGTCGGACTGGACGATCAGCGGTCCGTTCACGTACTTACATCCCTTCCGCGCGGGCCGAACATCCAGTGTGCCCTACCGGCCGACGATCACGGCGGGGCGTGCCTCACGGCGGACGGGCCCCGCGAGCAACCACGGGCCCCTATGCGGTCTTGATCGGCGGGAGCGGCGCAGGCGCACGGCCGGTGAGGAGTTCGCGGTGATGTCGGTACGCAGGTGGGGGCCGGCCTCGGAGCCACGGCGGTGCCGCCGGCGAGGCGGGCGCGGGTGTGGTGGTCGGCGTCGATGAACGTCTGTGGGGCGAGGTGCGGCCGGTGATCGAGGCCCGGCTCGTGGCCGAGGCCGAGGGCAGCGGATACGGCGAGACGGTGTCCGGTCTCGGGGCGCGGTGGTTCTGCCGGGCGGAGGTACTGCACCTGAACGAACACGACGGCCTCGTACGGGCGGGCGTGACCACGTTGTGCATGGAGTACGGCGCACGCGGCGGCGCTCTGGTGGGGTGCAGCGGCGCCGAGGTCCCGAAGGTGGTGCGGTTGAAGCGGAACGCGGGCGGCGGCTGTCGCGTCGTGTCGCGGGAGGAGCCGCCGGACGGTGCGGGGAACGCGGAGTGGCAGGAGGACCCATGTCGGCTTCTTCGCCGAATCCGAACTCGACAACGGCATGGCGCCCACCGCTCCGGAGGCCGCCGCCCGTGACCACTTCGGCCTGCCCGCGAACGCTCCGGTCACGGACTGCTGACGGGCCCGCCGGTCACCCCGCGTCGTCCGCCAGCTCCGCCACCCCGGTGATCCGGTGCAAGGGATACGTCCGGACCTCGTCCGCCGTGTGGTCGTAGGCCGTGACGAACCCGCCCTCCACGCGGACGGGGGCGATGACCCGCTGACTGGCGGTGCCCTCGGCGTTGACGTATCCGATCCAGAGCGACTTGCCGGTGAGAACGGCGGCCTGCACGGTGGCGAGGGTCTCGGCGGAGGTTGTGCGGGGCAGGTCGCCGCCCGTGGCGGGGGCTCCCGCGGTCTTGCGCGGTGTCGTGGAGGCCAGGTCGCCGGCGCGGATGGCGCGCAGGGCCGCCGTGAGAAGGATGGCGTCCGGGGTCGGGGGGCCGTCCGGGACGGGCTCCGGCGGGGTGCGCGGCGGGGTGCGGTGGGCGTGGGCGCGGGTGATCAGGACATCGCCCTCCGCGGATTCGGCAGCCGGGGCGAACCCCATCGCGCGCAGGCCCTCGAGGAGGGTCGCCGGGTCGCTCTGGGCGGCCAGGACCGTCGGGGCCAGCCGGCGCAGGCGCAGGGCGGCCGAGCGCTTGTCGGCGAGGATCTCGTTCAGCAGGGCGTCGTCGTCGCAGCGCACATACGCCGAGGCCGCGCCGACGCGCAGGTGCCCGTGCCTGCGGGCCACGTCGTCGATCAGGTACGCCAGCGGCTGTGGAACCGGGGTGCGGGAGTGCGTGGCGAGGAACGCGTGCAGGTCGGACGCCGTACGGCCCGCGTCCAGGGCGCGGCGTACGGAGGCGGGCGTGAAGCGGTAGACGGTCGCGCCGCCCTTGGACTCGACGTCCGCGAGCACGTCGAGCATGTCGGCGAGCGGCCGCTGAAGCGGGCCGGGGGCCACCGCCGTCAGGTCCGCCTGGAGCAGGACGTGGTCCAGGGGGTCGGGCAGCAGCGGGGCGAGCAGACGTGCGGCGCGGGAGGCGGCCGCGGCCTGCTCGGTGGCGGTCAGGGGTGCACGGGCGCCGGCGCGGTGGTGCTGCCGGTGGACGGGGAGCTTGTCACCGGGGCCGGTCGGCGCGGCGGCCGACGCGTGGTCCGGGGGTCCGGCCTCGCCGAGCAGGGCACGGCCGTGTGCGGACAGGGCGCCGCGGCCGGTGACGCCCAGCAGCTCGGCCTCGGAGAGCGTCCACCGGGCGAGGCGGGTGCGCAGGTCGTCGGCCGCGGGCCGGTCGCCGCGCAGGGGGCGTTCCCAGCGGAGGCGGGCCAGGACCGAGTCGGGGGCGGCGGAGGCGCCCTCGGGGAGACCGGCGAGCAGGGTCAGGACGCGGTGGCGGACCTCGGGCGCGGTCGAGCGGTCGAGGCCGGGGCCGAGCGCGGACAGCGCACGGTCCTTCGCGTCCCGGCCGCCGACGAGCCCCGGGGTGCGGGTCGCGCCCAGCCAGGCGGTGGCGAGCCGGATCCAGCGTTCGGCGGCGGGAAGCTCCAGCCACTCGTCGTACGCCGGGGTCGCCGCATACCGCTCGGCGGCCTCGTCGTCCGACGCCAACAGGCCCGTCGTGTAGGAGAGTTCGACCCAGAAGGCGGCCACGGGCTCGGACACGTCCAGCGCCACGGCCGTCCGCTTCAGGTCGCGCACGCTCAGACCGCCCGCGCGCAGTACCGACGGGCCGCCCTCGTCCCAGTCCTTCAGCAGCTCCTCCACGGTCGCGAGTGCGGTGTACGCCTGACCCGCCGCCGTCGCGTCCACCATCTGGGGGCGGTGCGTGGCGGCGGCCTCCACGGCGGGCGGCAGCGGCTCGGTGTGGCGGTGGGCATGGCCGGAACGCAGATGCAGGGCGACCTCTCGGGGCAGCACGACCGTGCCGGGCGCGGTGGGCAGCAGAAGACCGCGGTCGAGGAGCCAGCGCAGCCGCGGCGCGGGGTCCGGGGTGACCTGGCCGTACGGCGGTCCCCACACCAGCCGGGACAGCACGTCCAGGGACTCGGCGGGAGCGGCTTCGAGGAGCGCGGCCATGCGCGCGCGGTCGGTGAACAGCCCGCTGAGGGAGGCCACGGCGGACACGGTGTCGTGGGTGGTCGGCAGCCCGGCGGTGGTCAGGATCTCCTGGATCCGGCCGGGGGACATGCCGGCCGTCGCCTCGGCGGTGGTGGGGCCGAGGCCGGTGGGGGAGGGGTGCTGCGGGGACGGGGCGAGCAGTTCCCGGGCCGTGCGGACGAGGCGGAGGCGGTCGTCGTCGCCCCAGACGAGGGCCTGCTCCCGCAGGGTGGCGAGGGCGCGGGGCAGGGCCTCGGCGACCACCGGGTCGGCCTCCGGGCCGGCGTCCCCGGCCATCAGGCCCAGCAGTTCGGCGTACGACGCCGGATCCCCGGCCACCGCCAGAGCCTCCGCGGTCTGCAGGACGAACCGGTCGAGGCGCTCCAGCGCACGGACGACGCTCGCGCGGGTGGCGGCCCGCGTGGCGAGCTGGGTGAGGTCGGTGGGGACGGGCGTGATGAGGTCCGGGCGGGCGCGGAGGAGGGCGGACAGGGAGGCGTCGTCCCGCGCGCGCAGGGACTCGGCCAGTGAGCGCGGGGCGGCGGGGCCGCCCGCGGCCGGCGTGTCCTTGCGTGAGCGCTCCTCGGGGGTCATCCGGTCAACGGTAGCGGGTGATGTCACGGTGGTGCCGAGGACCGCACCGTTCAGCCCAGGCATGCGCCACGAGCCTCTCCGGCGATCGAGGACGAGGCACTTCAGGCCGACGGGGGGTCCGGGGCGGAGCCCCCGGGGAGGGCACGCCCGGGATACGGTACGTGGCAAAGCGGCGCACCCCGGAGGGGCTTCGTGGGGATCGAGAGCGACCAGCTGGTCTTCGACTATCTGAGCCGGGTCGGCGACGTGGCCCAGCAGCGCCAGCTGCCGTCGGCCACGCGCATGCGGCTCGTGTCCGAGCTGCGCAACGAGATCGACCGCCGCCGGGCGAAGTCGCCGGTCGACAGTCCGGCCGCGGTCCGCCGCATCCTGGCCCGCCTCGGCACGCCCGACGAGGTCGTCTCCGCCGCCTCCGCGGACGCCCCGGGCGGCGCCTCCGGGAGCCGTCCCGCCGCCGTTCCCCTCCAGCGCGCGAACGACTCGGAGGACCGCCCCAAGGGCCTGCGGCGCGTCGTACCCCGACCCCGTCCCGCCGCTCCCGGCCCCGCCGACACCTCCCGGGACGCACCTTCCCCACCCCACCTGGCCGGTGCGCACGAACTGGGCGACAGCGCCACCCAGCCCGACTGGTGGCGCGTCGACGGCGGGTCCGGCGGGTCGGGCGGGGGGTTCGGGCTCGGTGACGCCGTTCCCGGGTTCGTCGGCGGCGTGGAGATCCCCGAGCTGCTGAAACCGCCGCCGGGCGACCGGCCGAAGCCGGAGGCCGACCGCGAGGACCCGGAGCCCGAGCCGGCCGTGGAGGTCGCCCCCGCCGCCGAGGAGACCGCCGCCCCGCGCCGTCGGCTGCCCCGCCTCACCGGTCGCCGCAACCCTCTGCTGCTCCTGGCCGCCGTGCTCCTCGTGGCCGGCGCCGTGCTCGGCAGCTGGCTCGCCCTCGGCCTCGGCTGGCTCATCGCCTGGGCGTCCCGTCGGCTGACCCCCGCCGAGTCCAAGTGGGCGGTCGTGGGCATGCCCGGCCTGGCCGCCGCCGCCGGCATCGTCTGGCTCTGGGGCCGCACGAACGGCCGCTGGGGTGATCCGATAGCGCAGGGCCACATGAACGACGCGGTCGCCCAGACCTGGCCGTGGGTGGTCCGGGGCGCCGCCATCGCCTCGGCCCTGTACCTGACCTGGCGCTCACAGCGATCCAGGTGAGGCGGCGCAGGGCGAGCGGCTCAGCATGCGGAGCGCCGTGTCCCGGGTCACCGCCGACTGGGACAATCGCCCATATGACCTCTCGCGCCCTGACCGTCGGCTTCGACCTAGACATGACCCTGATCGACTCCCGGCCCGGTATCCACGCCTGCTACCAGGCGCTTTCCGCCCGTACGAGCACGTACATCGACGCCGATCTGGCCATCACCCGGCTCGGACCGCCGTTGGAGGACGAACTCGTCAACTGGTTCCCCGCGGACCGGATCGCCGCCACCGCCGACCTCTACCGTGAGATGTACCCCACCATCGCGATCGCCGCGACGCCCGCCATGCCCGGGGCCCGTCAGGCGATCCAGGCCGTGCAGGCGGCCGGCGGTCGCGCGATCGTCGTCACCGCCAAGTACGAGCCCAACGCCAAGCTGCACCTGGAGCACCTCGGCATCGAGCCCGACGCCGTGATCGGCGACCTGTGGGCGGAGCAGAAGGCGGAGGCGCTGGTCGCGCACGGCGCGGCCGTCTACGTCGGCGACCACATCGGGGACGTCCGCGGCGCCCGCGTGGCCGAGGCGTTCTCCGTGGCCGTCACCACCGGCCCGTGCGCCGCCGACGAGCTGCGGGCCGCTGGCGCGGACGTCGTCCTCGCCGACCTCACCGAGTTCCCGGCCTGGCTGACGTCGCACGAGCCCCGCTGACGGCAGGGGGCCCGAGCCGCTAGGACCGGGCCCCGCGCGCCCGCCTGCGGCCCTGCGCGATCGACTGGAGCAGGCCCGCCCCGGCCAGCAGGAAGCCCACGCCCATGAGCATGCTCAGGCCGAACATGTACGTCGGGAAAGGCTTCGTCCCGAGCAGCAGCGGGGCCACGGTGACCAAAGTGGACACCGCTCCGACGAAGAACACGATGGCACCGGCACGGATCAGCCGGTCGCCGGCCGCGGCGGAATTCGCTTGGGTTTTGTCACGCACCGGACCAGGGTAGTTCCCAGCGCAAGGAACAACTCGGCGACGTCTTGTCACAGGCCCCCGGACCATTAGCCTTGGTACCGGCGGGTCCGTGCGGCCCGCTGTAGTGCTATCCGGAGCAGTTTCCCGAAACACTTTGCAGACGCAGTTTCCGACGAGTACGAGGACGAGGACAGACGTGCCTACCGGCAAGGTCAAGTGGTTCAACAGCGAGAAGGGCTTCGGCTTTCTCTCCCGCGACGACGGCGGCGACGTCTTCGTCCATTCCTCGGTTCTCCCCGCCGGAGTCGATGCCCTGAAGCCGGGCCAGCGCGTGGAGTTCGGAGTCGTCGCAGGTCAGCGCGGTGACCAGGCACTGTCGGTCACCCTTTTGGATCCGACCCCGTCGGTCGCCGCCGCGCAGCGCAAGAAGCCGGACGAACTGGCGTCCATCGTCCAGGACCTGACGACCCTCCTGGAGAACATCACCCCGATGCTGGAGAAGGGCCGCTATCCCGACAAGGCCTCGGGCAAGCAGATCGCGGGCCTGCTGCGCGCGGTCGCCGACCAGCTGGACGTCTGACGCCGGTCAGGGGAAGACGAGCGCGTCCGGGCCGAGGGGCGGTACAAGTCCCTCGGCCGCCGCACGGGTGAGCAGCCCGCGGACCGCGGCGTAGCCGTCCTCGCCCAGGTCGGCCGTGAACTCGTTGACGTACAGCCCGATGTGCTGGTCCGCCACCGCCGGGTCCATCTCCTGCGCATGCTCCATGACGTACGGGCGCGACACCTCGGGGTCGTCCCAGGCCGTGCGTACGGACATGCGGGCCGACTCGGCGAGCAGCTTCAGCGTGTCCGTGCCCAGCGAGCGCTTGGCGATGATCGCGCCCAGCGGAATGGGCAGGCCGGTGGTGTCCTCCCAGTGCTCGCCCATGTCGGCGAGCTTGTGCAGCCCGTAGTTCTGGTACGTGAACCGCGCCTCGTGGATGACGAGCCCCGCGTCGACCTTCCCGTCCCGCACGGCCGGCATGATCTCGTGGAACGGCATGACGACGATCTCGCCGACCCCTCCGGGCACGGTGTCCGCGGCCCAGAGACGGAAGAGCAGGTACGCCGTCGACTTCTCGCTCGGCACGGCGACCGTCCGGCCCGTCAGGTCGGTCCCCGGCTTTCGGGTCAGTACCAGCGGGCCGCAGCCCCGGCCCAGCGCGCCGCCGCACGGCAGCAGCGCGTACTCGTCGAGGACGTACGGCAGAACGGCGTACGACACCTTCAGTACGTCGAACTCGCCTCGCTCGGCCATGCCGTTGGTGATGTCGATGTCGGCGAAGGTGACGTCGAGGGCGGGTGCGCCCGGGACCCGGCCGTGGGCCCAGGCGTCGAAGACGAAGGTGTCGTTCGGGCAGGGGGAGTAGGCGATCCGGAGGGGCTCACGGGATACGGTCATGCTGATTCCATCTCTCCAATACGGGCGCGAGCTTCCCGAAGCCCTCGGTGAGGGCCGTGAGGGCGTCGCCGATGCGCCAGGCGGCGCGGTCGCGCGGGCCGACGGGATTGGAGACGGCGCGGATCTCCAGGACGGGCGTGCCGTGTGCGGCGGCCGCCTCGGCGACGCCGAACCCCTCCATCGCTTCGGCTAGCGCCCGTGGATACCGGGCGCGCAGCTCCGTGGCGCGTGCGGCGCTACCCGTCACGGTCGACACGGTGAGTACGCCTCCGGTGAGCGCGCCGGTGGCGACGGCGAGGTCTCGTACGAGTGGTTCCGGGGGCCGGTGGCCGACGGTGCCGAAGCCGAGCTCGGTGACGGGCAGGAATCCGTCCGGGGTCTGGGCGCCGAGGTCGGCGGCGATGATGTCGTCGGCGACGACGAGCGAGCCGACGGGAGCGTCGGGCGCGAAACCGCCCGCGATGCCGGCGGAGACGACGAGGTCGTAAGGGGTGCCTCCCAGCGCCGCGGCGGTGAGAGCGGAGGCGGTGGAGGAGGCGGCGAGGGCAGGTCCGACGCCGGCCGCGACGAGGTCGAGGGCGCCCGTGCGGTGCAGGGTCACCCCGGGGAGCGGGATCTCGACGGCCGGGGATGCGAACGCCCCGGCCACCGCGTCCCGTTCCACAGGGACCGCGGTGGCCACCAGCACACGTACGCAGGACGTGATCAGGAAGCCTTCTCGAGCTTGAAGGACCAAAGGCCCGTCACCTTGGTGTCGCCCTCCTTGACGGAGACGAGCGTGGAGTTTCCGCTCGCCCCGTACTGCGCGTTGAAGAACACGCTGCCCGGGATCGTGCGGTACGTCTTCTTGCTGGACTCGGTCAGCGGCTGACCGTTCATCAGGATCGTCCAGCCCTTGTCCGCGATGCTCGGGTCCACGCCGAAGCGGACCGTGTCATCGGGGTCGACCTTGATCGACTTGATGTCCTTCGACTTGAGGCACTTCGCCAGCTCCGTGGCCGGGACCTCGTTGCCGTCGTTGTAGCAGTCGGTCTGGGAGCTCACCGAATTCGTGCCGACCGTGATGGTCGCCAGCGGCGTCGGCTTGTTGCAGGCGGACAGCAGGAGAAGTCCGGCGGAAACGGCGCCGAAGGCGGCTACGGCGCGACGGGAACGCAGTGCGGTCATGGCCGAAGGCTATCGGGCACGGCCGACCCGCTCCCCACGTGGGGTGTGCGACGTGCCGCCCACTCGTGCGATCAGGTGCCGGGCACCCTGCGGTCAGGCCACCCGCGGCCGCGCCGTGCCCCCGTGACGGGCCGCGGCGAGCAGCCCTCGCACGGTCGTCAGCCAGCCCGCCGCGACGATCGCGGCGCCGACCGCGAGGCCCAGCACCCCGTTCAGCGGCAGCGCGATGCCGACCGCCCCGCCCAGTACCCAGGCCATCTGCAGCAACGTCTCGGAGCGGGCGAACGCGGACGTGCGGACCAGCTCCGGCACGTCCCGCTGGATCAGGGCGTCCAGTGACAGCTTGGCCAGCGCCTGCGCGAACCCGGCGAACGCCGCCAGACACGCCACGAGGAAAGCGCCGAAGAAGACCGCCGCGGTGATCGCCACGCCCAGCACGATCGCCACGACCGTCACGATGATCACTTCCGGAGCGCGGGATTTCAGCCAGGCGCCGACGGCCGTGCCCAGCGCGTTCCCCGCGCCCGCCGCGACGCCCACGATGCCCAGGGACACCGCCGCACTCTCACCGGCGAGCGGGTGCTCGCGCAGCAGGAAGGCGAGGAAGAAGATCAGGAAGCCGGACAGGCAGCGCAGGGAGGCGTTGGCCCCCAGGGCATGGGTGACGGCGGGGCCGACCGTGCGCAGCCCGGGGCGGCGCAGGGCCGAGGTGCGGTGCGGCCCGTGCAGGTGCTCGGCGTCCGCGGCCAGCAGCGCGATGTCCTCGCCCTTGGCGGAGTCGACCTTCGGCGGCAGCGAGAACGACAGGAACGTACCCGCGACGAAGATCACGAAGGCGCCGTACAGCGGCCAGCTCGGGCCGATGGCGTGCAGTCCGGCCCCGACGGGCGCGGCCACACCCGTCGCCAGGAGGCCGCTGAGGGTGACCCGGGAGTTGGCCTTCACCAGGGAGAAGCGGGGCGGCAGGAGCCGAGGCACCACGGCGCTGCGGACGACGCCGTACGCCTTGGACGCGACGAGGACCCCGAGCGCGGCCGGGTACAGCTCCAGGCCGCCGCCCGCCACCGCCCCCGAGATGATCAGCGCGAGCAGAGCACGGGTGAGCATCGAGCCCGCCATCGCGGCCCGGCGGCCGTGCGGGAGCCGGTCGAGGAGGGGGCCGATCACGGGCGCGAGAACCGTGAACGGTGCCATGGTGATGGCGAGATAGAGGGCGACGCGTCCGCGGGCCTCGTCGGTCGGCACGGAGAAGAAGACGGTGGAGGCGAGGGCGACGGTGATCATGACGTCGCCGGCGCCGTTCACGGCGTGCAGCTCGATCAGTTTGCCGAGGCCGGACTCGCCGGCACCGTGCGCGTGGGTGGCCTTGCGGATGCCTCGGGCGGCGCCGGTGACGGGCAGGTGCAGGGCATGGCCGACCGCGCGGACGGACCCGCCGAACCGGCCCGAACCGCCACCCCGGCTGCGCCCCCCGGTCCCGCCGACCCCGGCGGTTCCATGAGACGACCTTGCGGCTGCCACCCCGTCATAGTGCCCCGAGAAGGGCGGGGGTAGTGCGGTTACCGCGCGTACGGGACCGAGTGGTGTCGTACGGGGGCGGTTGGCGCGGGGTACGGAACCGGCCAACCGCGTCGACGTGGCCCCGAGCGGTCGCGGCGCCGCACCGGCCCGGCGCGCGGAGGACCGGGCTCCGGGAAAGCCCAGCGACTCGGTGTGGGCCCAGAGGCCGGGAGAAGGTAGCGTGCGTAGCGCGTCGCGGCGATTGTTCTCGGCCGCGCGCCTCTCATCCATCCCGCAGAATGGATGGTGTAGGTGCGCCCGAGCGCGATCGGGCGCGGACGTCGACGCGGCCCGCTGGTCCGCTCCGTCCGCACCCCCAGCCGAGAAAGGGCGCACCCGTGAGACGGCGTAGGAGAGAAGCGATACCTGTGAGCGCAGCGACAACGCGAAGCCGCACCCCCGACCGCCTGTGCGCCGAGGCCGTCGACCTCGCCCGCGCCGCCGCAGAGGAGGCCGCCGCGCCCGGGGTCGTCGGCGAGCACGTCGGGATGGTGTCCGAGGGCGACCGCGTTGTCACGCACTTCTTCGAATGCAAAGAGCTCGGGTACCGGGGCTGGCGCTGGGCGGTGACGGTCGCGCGGGCATCGCGCGCCAAGGTGGTCACGCTCGACGAGACGGTGCTGCTGCCCGGCTCCGACGCGCTGCTCGCACCGGAATGGGTGCCGTGGAGCGAGCGGCTGCGCCCCGGGGACCTCGGCCCCGGTGACCTGCTGCCGACGGAAGCCGACGACCTGCGCCTGGAGCCCGGATACTCGGGCGAGGACGAGCCGCCGCCGAGCTCCGCCGTCTCCGGGGAGATGGCGGAGCTCGTCGAGGCCGAGGACGCGGAGGTGACCGCGGGCGCTCCGGCGAACCTGCCGACCGCGCCGTCGCGTGGCTCGATCGCGGCGGTGGCGGAGGAACTGGGCATGTGTCGCGCCCGGGTCCTGTCCCGCTACGGACTGCACACGGCGGCGGACCGCTGGGAGGACGCGTTCGGCCCGAGGACGCCGATGGCCCAGGCGGCGCCCGCGACCTGTACGACCTGCGCCTTCCTGGTGCCGATCGGTGGCTCGCTGGGGCAGGCCTTCGGGGTGTGCGCCAACGAGTTCTCCCCGGCGGACGGCCGCGTGGTCTCCCTGTCGTACGGCTGCGGCGCCCACTCGGAAGCGGCGGTCATGCCGAAGACACCGCGGCCGGCTCCGCCGGTGGTCGACGAGACGAAGGTGGAGCCGTTCCCGCTGCGGCCGTCTCCGGACTCGGGCTCGGTACCGGCGGTGCCGGACGAGTCGTCGGCGGAACTGGGGCACTCGTAGCCAGGACGGGGCACTCGTGACCGGAGGCTGCACCCGTCAAGCCCGGGACGGCCACCCCGGCAGGCGGCGCCTTCCGCGGATCACGGCGGCGTCGACGCACGGTACCTTCGTCCCGCATGCGCTGAGAGGGAGAGTGAACCGTGAGCAAGTTCGTGCAGCCGGCAGCCGAGGGCGCGGACCCGTTCGGCACCGCCCGCCTGCGGCGCGGGGTGCTGGACGCCTGGGCCACCAGCCCGGCCCGGTTCCGCGAGGACGCCAACGCCGAGGAGGACCTGGCACTCGGCGGCTACCGCGACCGCCTGGTCGTCGAGCTTGCGCAGAACGCCGCCGACGCGGCGGCCCGGGCTGAGGTCCCCGGCCGGCTCCGGCTCACCCTCCGCGACGGTGTGCTCGTCGCGGCCAACACCGGCGCGCCCCTCGACGCGGTCGGCGTCGAGTCGCTGTCCACGCTGCGGGCCTCCGCCAAGCGTGACTCCCCCGAATCCGCCGTCGGCCGCTTCGGTGTCGGCTTCGCGGCCGTCCTCGCCGTCAGCGACGAGCCCGCCGTCGTCGGCCGGCACGGCGGCGTGCGCTGGTCCCTGGCCGAGGCCCGCGAACTGGCCACCGAGACCGCCCGGCACAGCCCCGGCCTCGGCGACGAGATCCGCCGCCGCGACGGGCACGTGCCGCTGCTGCGGCTGCCGTTCGCCGCCGAGGGCACCGCTCCCGACCCGTACGACACCGTCGTCATCCTCCCGTTGCGCGACGCGGCCGCCGCCGACCTCGCCGAACGGCTCCTCCAGGCCGTCGACGACGCCCTCCTCCTCGCCCTGCCCGGTCTCGAAGAGGTCGTGGTCGAGAGCGAGGGCGCGCCCCCCCGTACGCTCCGCCGCCGCACCGACGGCACCGACACGGTCGTCGAGGACTCCCGCGACGGCACCACCCGCTGGCGCACTGTCTCCCAGCACGGCACGCTCACCCCGGAGCTCCTCGCCGACCGACCGGTCGAGGAGCGGCTGCGCCCCCACTGGTCCGTCACCTGGGCCGTCCCCGTGAACGCCGACGGCACCCCGGCCCGGCCCCGCACCGCACCGGTCCTGCACGCCCCCACCCCCAGCGACGAGGCGCTCGGTGTGCCCGCCCTGCTCATCGCCTCGTTCCCGCTGGACACCACGCGCCGTCACACCGCCCCGGGCCCGCTGACCGACTTCCTGGTGGAGCGCGCCGCCGACGCCTGCGCGGAACTCCTCGCCGCCTGGCGCCCGGTGACGCCCGGCATCATCGACCTCGTCCCCGGACCGCTCGGCAAGGGAGAGCTGGACGGCGCGCTGCGCCAGGCCGTCCTCGACCGGCTGCCGCGCACCGCCTTCCTGCCGCCCGCCAACGACGCGGGCGACGACTCCGAGCTGCCTCAGGCGCTGCGCCCACGGGACGCCGAGATCGTGGAGGGCGCCGGAGCCGAGACGGTACAGGTGCTCGCCGAGGTGCTGCCCAGCCTGCTGCCCGCTGGTCTGGAACGCCGTGTGGAGCTGCGGACGCTGGGAGTCGCCCGGGTGCCGCTGACGGAGGCGATCGACCGGATCGCGGGGCTCGAGAAGGAGCCCGACTGGTGGTGGCGGCTGTACGACAGCCTGGCCGGGGTCGACCCGGACCGGCTGTCCGGGCTGCCGGTGCCGCTGGCCGGGGGCACCTCCCAGGCGTTCGGCACTGGGGGAGGGCGTACGACCATCGGGCCCCGGCAGGTCCTGCTGCCCACTGTGGAAGGCCCGCCGGTGGCCCCCGAGGCCCTCGCCCGGCTTGGTCTGAAGGTCGCGCACCCGGACGCCGCCCATCCCCTTCTGGAGAAGCTGGGCTCCCTTCCGGCGAGCCCGCGCGCCGTGCTCACCACCCCACAGGTGCGGGCCGCCGTCGCCGCCTCCCTCGACGACGAGGGACCCGGCTGGGACCAGGAGGGCCTGGACGCCGAGGAGTTGGCCGACGTCGTGCTCGCCCTCGTCCGGGACGCCGGGCTCGAACCGGGCGAGGAGCCCTGGCTCGGCGCGCTCGCCCTGCCCGACGAGGACGGCGAACCCGCACCCGCCGGGGAACTGGTCCTGCCCGGCAGCTACTTCGCGCGTGTCATGCGTGAGGGTGAACTCGCTTTTGTGGACTCCGGGTTGGCCGAGCGCTGGGGCGAACAGCCGCTGGCCGCCTGTGGGGTGCTCGCCAACTTCACCCTTGTCCGCGCCACCGATGTCGTGCTCGATCCGGACGAACTGGAGCCCCACGAGTCGGACTTCGCCGAGCCCGACGACGTCGGGCTCCTCGACGCCGTCGACGTCTGGTGCGAGGACGTCCTGGACCGGCTGCCCGACACTCCCGTACCGCCGGTGGCGACCGAGGTCGTCGCCGTGCGCGACCTCGACCTCGTGGACGACGACCGCTGGCCGCAGGCCCTCGCGCTGCTCTCGCAGCCCCCGCTGCGGGACGCGCTCACCCAGCCCGTGCGCATCCTGCTGCCGGACGGCACCCACGAGATCGTCCGTCCGTACTCGGCCTGGTGGCTGCGCGGTCATCCCGTGCTCGACGGGCGGCGCCCCGCCGGTCTGCGTGCCGCGGGCAGCGATCCGCTGTTGCACGGTCTGTACGACGAGGCCGACGCGACCGGCTTCGACGACGAGCAGGTGCTGCGCGCCCTCGGCGTACGGACGTCCGTGGCCGCCCTGCTGGAGGAGCCCGGCGGTGCCGCCGAGCTGCTCGACCGGCTCGCCGACCCCCAGCGGCACGTCACGGCCGCCCAGCTCCACGCCCTGTACGGAGCCCTGGCCGAACTGGACCCGCAGCAGGTGACCCTGCCGGACGAGCTGCGCGCGGTCGTCGACGGCCGGGTGACCGTCGTGGACGCCGCGGACGCGGTGGTCGTCGACTCGCCCGATCTGCTGCCCTTCACCGAGGGCGTCCCGCTGCTGCCCGTACGTCCGACGCGGGCCGCCGACCTCGCCGAGCTGTTCCAGGTGCGGCGGCTGAGCGAGTCGGTGACGGGTGAGGTCACCTCCGAGGGCGTCGAGCACGACGTGCCCGAGTCCGTACGGGCCCTGCTCGGACCGTCCACTCCGGCGTCGTACGTCGAGCACGAGGAACTCGTCGTCGACGGTGTGGAGATCGACTGGCGCCTCACCTCGGACGGCGTGCTGCACGCCGCCACGCTGGAGGGGGTCGCCGCGGGTCTCGCCTGGGCGGCGAGCCAGTGGCCGCGCCGTTTCGAGGTCGCCGCGCTGCTGGAGGACCCGTCCCGTACCGAGGAGTTGGCCCGGGATCGCTGGTTCGACTGAGGCTCACCCCCGTCCAGGGCCCAGGCGCCCACTGTCCCCGCGTCCCGTCCCGCTGGGCGGGGAACGGATCTTCGGGGGCGGCCCCGGTAATGCGGCGACGAAAAAGTTCCAGACCCGTACAACCATGTGTTTCGGCCATGGATCTGATCACGCGAGTCAAGAGACTCACCAGACACTCGGGCCCCACGTGCAGCCAACCCGTGGGCCCCTTTCTCCACTTGAGGAACGCAATGCGCATACGTGCCACCGTGGCCGCCGTCTCCGGCGCCCTGGCTCTCTCCGCCTTCGCCGTGCCGGCCGCGCAGGCCGCCGACTCCGCCCCGTCCCACCGCGAAGGCGTCGCGAAGGTCTGGCAGGCCGCTCACACCACCTCCGGCAAGGCCGCGTTCAGCGCCGCCACCGAGACCGATGACGCGCCGTACGCCCTGAACGCCACCTTCTCCAACTTCAAGATCGGCACGTCGTACTCGGTCGGCACCACCAACCACGTCGCGATCCCGGTCTCGTACACCCTGACGCACGGCGCGGACGTCGACATCACCTCGTCCGACTTCGAGACCGACCCGTACCTCTACAAGGGCACCTACGACGACCCGAGCAACATGCTCTTCGGCGACGCCGCGGCCACCTGCACCGCCACCTCGTCGACCACCGCCACCTGCAAGGGCAAAATCGACGTCTACCCGGCCTACGGCGACCTCGCCAACGCCGACGCGGGTACCTGGAGCGCCGGCGCCGAGGCCATCGACTGGAACGGCCAGGACCCGTCCAGCGCCGACTTCGACGTCACCAAGGTCGGGTACGCCGACCAGGGCGGCCTCGCCACCACCAAGATCAAGCGCTACGCCAAGCTGACGGTCAACGCCGGACCGGAGCCGGTCGCCAAGGGCAAGACGCTGACCGCCACCGGCAAGCTGACCCGCGCCGACTGGGAGACCAACACCTACAAGGGCTACGCCAAGCAGCCGGTCAAGCTCCAGTTCAAGAAGGCGGGCACGAGCACGTACACCACCATCAAGACGGTGTACTCGGACTCGTACGGCAACCTGAAGACGACCACCACCGCGAACTACGACGGCTACTGGCGCTTCAGCTTCGCGGGCTCCCCGACGACCGGGGCGGCGAACGCCGCGGCTGACTACGTCGACGTCAAGTAAGCCACACGGCACCAGGTGACGCGGTGCCCGCCAGGTACCGCGTCAGGCCGGAAAGCGGCGGTCGACCCACTTCCACAGGAACTCCAGGGCGACCGCCGCCACCGCGGCGATACCCACCGCGATCCACGGGATCGTGACCCCGACCAGTTTCAGTGCGAAGAACCGCTGCAGCGAGGGCACGATCAGCACGAACACGAAAGCCACGCCCATCGCGGCCACCAGGGCGATGCGCCACCACGTGTAGGGCCGGGCGATGATCGCCAGCACCCACATGGAGATCAGGAACAGTGTGAGGGTCGCCGCGCTGGTCTCCGCGTCCAGCGAGCCCGGCCCCGTGTAGTGGTGACGGGCGATCAGGTAGGTGGCGAAGGTCGCGATCGCCGCCACCGTCCCGCCCGGGATCGAGTACCGCATGACCCGCCGTACGAAGTGCGGTCTGGCCCGCTCCTTGTTGGGGGCCAGCGCCAGGAAGAAGGCCGGGACGCCGATCGTCAGGGTCGACAGCAGCGTCAGGTGCCGGGGCAGGAACGGGTACTCCACCTGCCAGCACACCACCAGCACCGCCAGCAGGACCGAGTACACCGTCTTCACCAGGAAGAGCGTGGCGACCCGCGTGATGTTCCCGATCACGCGCCGGCCCTCGCCGACCACGGACGGCAGCGTCGCGAAGCTGTTGTCGAGCAGCACGATCTGGGCCACGGCCCGGGTCGCCTCCGAGCCCGAGCCCATCGAGACGCCGATGTCCGCGTCCTTGAGCGCGAGGACGTCGTTCACACCGTCGCCCGTCATCGCCACGGTGTGCCCGCGCCACTGCAGCGCGCCCACCATGTCCCGCTTCTGCTGTGGGGTGACCCGCCCGAAGACGGTGCCCTTGTCCAGCGACTTCGCCATCTCGGCCTGGTTCGAGGGGAGGCGGCGGGCGTCCATGACCTTGCCGGCGATGCCGAGCTTTCCGGCCACCGCGCCCACCGACACCGCGTTGTCGCCGGAGATCACCTTGGCGTGCACGTTCTGGTCGGCGAAGTAGCGCAGGGTGTCGGCGGCGTCGGGGCGCAGCCGCTGTTCCAGGACGACCAGGGCGGTGGGTCGGGCGCCGGCCTTGATCCCGGGATCGTCCAGGTCCCCGGACGCGCGGGCCAGCAGCAGCACCCGCAGCCCCTGCTCGTTGAGCCGCTCGGTCTCGGCCAGGGCCGGGTCGTCGGGGTCCAGCAGGACGTCCGGGGCGCCGAGGAGCCAGGTGCTGGACTCGCCGTTGCCCTCGCTGAAGGACGCGCCGCTGTACTTGCGCGCGGAGGAAAAGGGCAGCGCCTCGACACAGCGCCAGTCCTCGCTGTCCGGGTAGGCGTCGATGATCGCCTGGAGGGAGGCGTTCGGGCGCGGGTCCGACTCGCCGAGGGCGCCGAGGACCTTGCGTATGTACGTCTCGTCGGTGCCCTGGAGCGGCCTCAGTTCGGTGACATCCATGCCGCCTTCGGTGAGCGTGCCCGTCTTGTCCAGGCAGACGGTGTCGACGCGGGCGAGGCCCTCGATCGCGGGCAGCTCCTGGACCAAGACCTGCTTGCGTCCCAGCCGTATGACCCCGATGGCGAAGGCGACGGAGGTCAGCAGGACGAGCCCCTCGGGGACCATGGGCACGATGCCGCCGACCGTGCGGGCCAGGGAGTCCTTGAACCCGGACTGCTTGACCACCAGCTGGCTGATGACCAGGCCGATCGCGGTCGGGAACATCATCCAGGTCACGTACTTGAGGATGGTGGAGATACCGCTGCGCAGCTCGGAGTGGACGAGCGTGAAGCGGCTCGCCTCCTCGGCGAGCTGGGCGGCGTACGCCTCGCGCCCCACCTTGGTCGCCTTGAAGGCGCCGCCCCCGGCGACGACGAAACTGCCGGACATGACCGGGTTCCCGGGCCGTTTGACGACGGGGTCCGCCTCACCGGTCAGCAGCGATTCGTCGATCTCCAGTCCGTCGGTCTCCGCGCAGATGCCGTCGACCACGATCTTGTCGCCGGGCCCGATCTCGATGACGTCGTCCAGCACGATCTCGGAGGTGCCCACCTGGGCTGCCACCCCGTCCCGGCGCACCGTGGGCCTCGCCTCGCCGATCACCGCGAGCGAGTCCAGGGTCTTCTTGGCGCGCCACTCCTGGATGATGCCGATGCCGGTGTTGGCGATGATCACGTATCCGAAGAGGCTGTCCTGGAACGGCGCCACGAACAGCATGATCACCCAGAGCACACCGATGATCGCGTTGAAGCGGGTGAAGACGTTGGCGCGGACGATCTCGCCCAGTGAGCGGCTGCTGCGGACGGGAACGTCGTTGACCTGACCGCGGGCGACCCGCTCGGCCACCTCGACGGCGGACAGCCCCCGCGTCCGCCCCGGTACGGGGACGGGGTGCACGGGATCGAGTTCGGCGCCCGCGTCGATGTTCGTCATGCATTCGACGGTACGTGCGGATTTACGGCTTCACCCGCCGAGCGTCCCAAAGTTCCGACCTGGGGAGGACACCTCTCGTGCGGTGGTTGTACGGGACTTCCCCCACTCTCGGCTTCGCTCGAACGGGGGACCCCAACGGGGCTACTGCCGGGCGGCCGCCCGTTTGATGGCCGCGTCCCGCCTGCGGACGTACCAGATGCCGATGCAGCCGAGGCCCCCGCCGGCCAGGCATGTCCACAGCCACCAGGTGTGCCCGTTGTCCGCGAACCAGCCGTAGAACGGGAGCTGGACCAGGAAGAGGACGAACCAGAGGATCGTGCCGCCGGTGATGGTGGCGACCACGGGGCCCTCAAGGGGCTCCGGCGCCTCGTGCCTGGGGGTCCACTTCGCCATGCGCACAGCTTACGAGGGGCCTTCCGGGGCCCCGATGCGGACCCCGGGAGGTCCGCGGAGCCTTTGTACACCAAGGGTCTACGCGCGGAGATAGCGATCTAAGCCTCATATGTTCATACTGAAACAGTTCGAGTCTGGCCGCTTATGCTCGTATGAAACACCAACGGAAACGTGGGGGAGATCCGGTGGTGATCGGGCGACGGCGAGACTCGATCACTTTTGTTCAAGATCCCCCGCACCATTGAGGTCCCGCATGCCCACCTCGGCCCCCGCCAAGGTCCCCGCCCCGCAGCAGCCTGGCACCCGACTCCCGTCCGGAGCCTTCGACCGCTACTTCAAGATCTCCGAGCGGGGCAGCACGCTGTCGCGAGAGATCCGCGGTGGTTTCGCCACCTTCTTCGCCATGGCGTACATCATCGTGCTGAACCCGATCATCCTCGGCAGCGCGAAGGACATGTACGGGCACCAGCTGGACCACGGTCAGCTCGTCACCGCGACCGCCGTGACCGCTGCCTTCACCACGCTGCTCATGGGTGTCATCGGCAACGTCCCGATCGCACTGGCGGCCGGTCTCGGCGTGAACACGGTCGTCGCGCTCCAGCTCGCCCCTCGTATGTCGTGGCCGGACGCGATGGGCATGGTCGTCCTCGCCGGGTTCGTCGTCATGCTGCTGGTCGCCACCGGTCTGCGCGAGCGCGTGATGAACGCCGTGCCGCTGGGGCTGCGCAAGGGCATTTCGATCGGCATCGGCCTGTTCATCATGCTGATCGGTCTCGTCGACTCCGGCTTCATCACCCGCATCCCGGACGTCGCGCAGACGACGGTCCCGCTTCAGCTCGGCGCCGACGGGCACCTGAACGGCTGGCCGGTCCTGGTCTTCGTCCTGGGCACGCTGCTCACCTTCGCGCTGATCGTCCGCAAGGTTCCCGGCGCGATCCTGATCTCGATCGTCACGATGACGGTCCTCGCGCTGGTCCTCAACGCCGTCGCCAAGATCCCGTCCTGGGGCCTGACCGTCCCGAAGTGGCCCGGCAACCCGGTCGCCAGTCCCGACTTCGGTCTGATCGGCAAGGTCAGCCTGTTCGGCGGCTTCGGCAAGGTCGGGGTGCTGACCGGAATCCTCTTCGTCTTCACGGTCCTGCTGTCGTGCTTCTTCGACGCGATGGGCACGATCATGGGCATCGGTGACGAGGCCGAGCTCACCGACACCGAGGGCAACATGCCCGGCATCAACAAGGTGCTCTTCGTCGACGGCATCGCGGTCGCGGCCGGCGGCGCCAGCTCCTCCTCGGCCACCACCTGTTTCGTGGAGTCCACGGCGGGCGTCGGTGAGGGTGCGCGCACCGGGTTCGCGAACGTCGTCACCGGCGCCCTGTTCGCGGTGGCCCTCTTCCTCACCCCGGTCGCCACGATGGTCCCGTCCCAGGCGGCCACCCCGGCTCTGGTCGCGGTCGGCTTCCTGATCCTGTCCAACTCCGTCAGGGAGATCGACTGGGCGGACCACACGATCGCCATCCCGGCCTTCGTGACGATGATGATGATGCCGTTCACCTACTCGATCACGAACGGTATCGGCATGGGTTTCATCACCTTCGTGGTCCTGCGCCTGGCCGCGGGGCGCGGCCGTGAGGTCCCGGCTCCGATGTACGTGGTGGCGGCGGTGTTCGCCTTCTACTACCTGATGCCGGCGCTGGGCCTGACCTGATCCGCCGGGGGCCGCCGACCGCGGGACGACTCCGCCGGTCAGGTGACCCCATAGAATCTTTCCGTCTCCTCGACGGCGGTCTGGAACCGCTCGTCGAAGTCATCCCGAATGAGCGTCCGGACGACGTAGTCCTGGACGCTCATTCCTCTTTTGGCGGCATGGTGCCGGAGCCGATCGAGCAGCTCCCGGTCTATCCGCACGCTGAGCACGCTGGTCCCCATGGGTACGAGGGTTGCCGGACCCGGGTGGAGGGTGCGTCACGTTCCGACGCCGTATCACTCATATGGGTGATACGCGCAGCTCAGCCGTTTCGCAGGAGCTCCTCGGAGCAAGGGCTTGCAGTGGTCGGCGTCACGCGCAGGGCGACGCGCCCGGGTGGTCCTTAGGGAAAGTAATGAGTTACCCTAAAAACATGGCTGACCTGAACCATGGCGACGACGCTGCCGCCGTGAACGCTCTCCGCTCCGCTGTGATGCGCCTGTCGCGCCGACTCAAGCACCAGCGGGTCGACGAGTCGCTGAGCCCGACCGAGATGTCGGTGCTCGGCACCCTGGCCCGCTGCGGCTCCGCCACACCGGGCGAGCTCGCCCGCAAGGAGCACGTCCAGCCTCCCTCGATGACCCGCATCGTGGCGCTGCTGGAGAGCAAGGGGCTGGTCAAGCTGGAGGCGCACCCCGAGGACCGGCGCCAGAAGGTGGTCACACAGACCGAGCGGGCCGAGGCGATGCTCGAGGAGAGCCGTCGCAAGCGGAACGCGTTCCTGGCCGGGCTGGTCGAGGGTCTGGACGAGGACGAGTGGGCGAAACTCCGCGCCGCCGCCCCGGTCCTCGAGAAGCTCGCGCATCTGTGACAGGCGCGGCCCCCACCTGCCTACGTACGACACCGTCATCGCAAGGAGGCGAACCCCTTTGAGTACGGGAACCGGAGCAGCTTCCGCCCCCGCACCAGCCACCCACGACTCACCGTCCGCCCACGAGACCTACGGGACCGACCAGATCCACCAGCCCCCCACGGCTCCCGGGAGCCCCGACCCCGTCGAAGGGGCCGAGCCCCGGAAATCCTCGATGTTCAGCTCGCTGCGCGTCCGCAACTACCGGCTCTTCTTCCTAGGCCAGGTCGTCTCCAACACCGGCACGTGGATGCAGCGGATCGCCCAGGACTGGCTGGTGCTGAGCCTGACCGGCTCCTCCACCGCCGTCGGTGTCACCACGGCGCTGCAGTTCCTGCCGATGCTGCTCTTCGGCCTGTACGGCGGTGTCCTCGTCGACCGCCTCCCCAAGCGCCCGACCCTGCTGGTCACGCAGTCGGCGATGGGTGCCGCGGGCCTCGTGCTCGCCTTCCTGACCCTCTCCGGCCACGTCCAGGTCTGGCACGTCTATCTCGCGGCCTTCGCCGTGGGACTCGCCACGGTCCTCGACAACCCGGCCCGGCAGTCCTTCGTCTCCGAGATGGTCGGCCCCCGGCAGCTGCAGAACGCGGTCAGTCTGAACTCCGCGAACTTCCAGTCCGCCCGTCTGGTCGGCCCCGCGGTGGCGGGAGTCCTGATCACCGGCGTCGGCACCGGCTGGGCCTTCCTGCTCAACGGTCTGTCCTTCCTCGCCCCCATCGCCGGGCTGCTGCTGATGCGCGCCCGTGAGCTGCACGTCGTGGAGCGCGCCCCGCGCGGCAAGGGCCAGCTCCGTGAGGGTCTGAGCTATGTCGCCGGGCACCCGGATCTGGTCTGGCCGATCGTCCTGGTCGGGTTCATCGGCACGTTCGGCTTCAACTTCCCGGTCTGGCTGTCGGCCTACGCGGACGACGTCTTCCACGCCGGCGCCGGCGCCTACAGCCTCTTCAACACCCTGATGGCGCTCGGCTCGGTGACCGGCGCGCTGCTCGCGGCCCGCCGGGGCACGGCCCGGCTGCGGGTGCTGATCGCGGCGGCGGCCGCCTTCGGCGTGCTGGAGATCGTGGCGGCCGGAGCTCCCTCCCTGTGGCTGTTCTCGCTGCTGATGATCCCGATAGGGATCTTCGGCCTGACGGTGAACGTCACCGCGAACACGGCCGTCCAGATGGGTACGGACCCGGCGATGCGCGGCCGCGTCATGGCCCTGTTCATGATGGTCTTCATGGGCGGTACGCCTCTGGGGGCGCCCGTGGTCGGCTGGATCACGGACGCGTACGGCGCCCGGGTCGGCTTCGCCCTCGGCGGTCTCGTCTCGGCCGCGGCCGCCGTGACCATCGGCCTGATCCTGGCTCGGGCCGGCGGTCTGCGCCTGACCGTGGGCTGGCACCGCGGGCATCCGCGGGTCCGGTTCGTACCGCGTCGGCAGCAGGAGCAGCCAGCGACGGCGACGGCGTGACCGGCCGAGGGGGCGCCCTCCTCGGGGCGCCCTCTCCCCGCGTCACACGCGCCGCGTCAGCACCTGTCCCGGCCACTGGTCGTCCCCGACCGTGAAGGCCTCCGTCCTGGTGAAGCCGTTGCGCTCGTAGTAGGCGACGAGCTTGCCGTCGTCGCCCGCGTAGCAGTCGACCCGCAGCAGGGAGACGCCCGCGCGCCGGGACTCCTCGGCGGCGTGGGCGAGCAGCGCGCCGCCGACACCGCGGCCCGCGAAGCGGTGGTCGGCGGCGAGCAGATGGACGTAGCGCTCGGGCTCGGCCACGCGCGGGACGTAGTCGCCGGGTCCGTCGGTGAGGGTGAGCGTGCCCGCTGGGACGCCATCGATCTCCGCGATCCAGGGGTCGCCGGTGGTCACGTACTTGTGTACGGTCTCCACGCCCCTGGGCAGCTGGGACCAGGGCCGGGTGCCCCACTGCCGGGTGCGGCCCTGCGAGACGAGCCACTCGACCGCGCCGTCGAGAAGACCGAGGACCACGGGGATGTCGTCGATGGTGCCTTTCCGTATCCGCATGTCCTCATCATGGCGGTGGCCGAGTGATCCGTTCCCTGGAAGGGTGAGGTCATGAGACTCTTCGCCGCGGTCCTGCCGCCCGCGGAAGCGCTCCGTGAACTCGCCTCCGCCGTGCATACATTGGAGGGGCTGGCGGGTGCGGGGAGGCTGCGCTGGACGGGACGGCCGGGCTGGCACTTCACGCTCGCCTTCTACGGCGAGGTGGCCGAGGACGTCGTACCAGACCTGTCCGAACGGCTGGCACGGGTGGCCCGGCGCACCCAGCCGTTTCCCCTCTCCCTGCGCGGCGGCGGACACTTCGGCGGCCGGGCGCTGTGGGTGGGCGCGTCCGGGGACCTGGAGGCGTTGCGGCTGCTCTCCGACCGGGCCGAGTCGGCGGCCCGGAAGGCGGGCGTGGAGATGGGCGAGCACCGCCGCTACCGCCCGCATGTGACGCTGGCCCGCAGCAGCCGGGCCCCCGCGGACTTCCGGCCGTACGTCGCGGCGCTGGACGCGTTCGGAGGGCTCGAGTGGACGGTCGGCGAGCTGTGCCTGGTCCGTAGCAGGCTGCCGAAGTCCGGGGTGCCGGGGGAGCAGCCGCGGTACGAGACGGTGGAGCGGTGGGGGCTCGGCGCGGGCGACTGACGAGGCCGGTTAGTCTCAATAGGTGGACCCGAAGACCCGTAACCGGATCATGGCCGGTGTGCTCGTGCTGATGTTCGCGGTGGTGGCGCTGGCGGCGGCGGTGGGTAAGTAACCCGCCACCGCGAGCGCCTGTCCGCGGCTCGACTACCAGGCGAACGCCTCCGGTGAGGGCCCCGTCCCCGGGAAGATCTCCTCGAGGCCGGCCAGGACCTCCTCCGAGAGCTCCAGCTCGACCGCCCGCAGCGCCGACTCCAGCTGTTCGGCGGTGCGCGGGCCGACGATCGGTCCGGTGACGCCGGGCCGGGTCAGCAACCAGGCGAGGGCGGCCTCGCCGGGCTCGATCCCGTGCTTGTCGAGCAGGTCCTCGTAGGCCTGGATCTGCGCCCGGACAGAGGTGTTGGCGAGGGCGTCGGCGGAGCGGCCGGAGGCGCGGCGACCGCCCTCGACCTCCTTCTTGATGACGCCGCCCAGCAGCCCGCCGTGCAGCGGCGACCAGGGGATGACCCCGAGCCCGTAGTCCTGCGCGGCCGGGATGACCTCCATCTCGGCGCGGCGCTCGGCGAGGTTGTAGAGGCACTGCTCGCTGACGAGGCCGATCGTGCCGTGCCGGCCGGCGGCGATCTCGTTGGCCTGGGCGATCTTGTACCCGGGGAAGTTGCTGGAGCCGACGTAGAGGATCTTCCCCTGCTGCACCAGGACGTCGATGGCCTGCCAGATCTCCTCGAAGGGAGTGTTCCGGTCGATGTGGTGGAACTGGTACAGGTCGATGTAGTCGGTCTGCAGCCTCTTGAGGCTGGCGTCGACCGCCCGACGGATGTTGAGGGCGGAGAGCCTGTCGTGGTTGGGCCAGGCGTCCCCGTCCGGGGCCATGTTGCCGTACACCTTGGTGGCGAGTACGACCTTGTCGCGCCGGTCCCCGCCCTTGGCGAACCAGTTGCCGATGATCCTCTCGGTGCGGCCCTTGTTCTCGCCCCAGCCGTACACGTTGGCGGTGTCGAGGAAGTTGATGCCCGCGTCCAGCGCCGCGTCCATGATCGCGTGGCTGTCCGCCTCCTCGGTCTGCGGGCCGAAGTTCATGGTCCCGAGGACGATCCGGCTGACCTTGAGTCCTGTGCGTCCGAGCTGCGTGTACTTCATGACTGCCTAGCCAACGGCGTGGAGTGCGCTCTAGGCAAGGGGGAGTTGTGCGGGGGCCGCGGTCAGTCGCTGGGGAACTCGTGGGTGTGGAGGGTGAGGTTGACGGGGGTCTTGGTGAGGTCGACGTCGCCGCCATAGGTGATGGAGGTATCGATCACGTAGTCGCCGTCCTTGGGCTGGGTGAAAACACGGCACTTGCCTACATAGGGCGGCGATGAGGTAGATGGGGACTTCGGCGAGGGCATACGTGGTCTTCTTGGGGCCGTAGTCCTTCATGGCCGTGTCCTTGGAGATGACATCGGCGATGAACTCGATGTCCTGGTGGCGCCAGCGGCCCTCGGAGTCCTTCTCGGCGCCCTCGCGCAGCTTCGCCACATCCGGGGCGTAACCGTTCAGGCGACCTGGGAAGTCGATGCGAACGTCCGACAAGACGTTCACATCCATGCCGAACTTGTCCTCGATGGCTCGGACGATCCGGCGAATGGTCTGCCAATGAATGTCCCGTTGCGGCGACATGTAGACGGTCCCCTCGACGATCTCGACCTTGTATCCCTCGGGGACGGGCATCTTCTCGAGCCACTCGAACATGACGTCCAGAGTCAGCTCGCCGCTCTCGTCGGCCATCTCGATCCTGTCTGCAAGGACGGTCATCGTGGCGCTCCTCCCCGGCTGTCGCATGAACGAGCACAGCCGCGCAATACAACGATACGCACGGTGACGGGGGGAACGCCGGAATCAGGTCCGCTTGATCAGGCCACGTACGGCGCCCCGACCCCCCACCCCTGATACATCGCCTCCGCGAAGGCCGCCGCGATCTTGTGCTCGCCGCTCGCGTTCGGGTGCGTGCCGTCATAGGTGTCGAGATGGATGTCGTACGACGGCGGCGAGGCCAGCAGGAGCGATGAGCGGGGCTCGTCCAGGTCCGCCACCGTCTTCGCCAGGAGTTCGTTGAAGCGTGCGACCTGGGCCGCGAACGGGCCGTCCGACTCGGCCCGGACGTTCGGGATCACCGGCAGCAGGACCATGTGGATGCGCGGGTTCGTCCTCCGGGCCTTTGTCACGAACGCCCGCGCGTTGTCGGCCGTCTGTTCCGCGTTCGTGTAGAAGCCCAGGTCGATCAGGCCCAGTGAGACCAGCAGCACATCCGCGCGCGACTCCCGCACGGCCTCCTCGATCAGCGGGGCCATGTGCAGCCAGCCTTCGCCCCAGCCCGCCAGATGGGCGCGCGGGAAGTCCGGGTCGGCGTACTCGTACGACGTCGGCGCGTCCGTCGCCTTGTCGTACAGCGTCTCGCGCGGTCCGACGATCCGGAACGGTCCGCCGTAGGTCTCGCGCAGGTGCTGCCACAGCCGGTAGCGCCACGTGTGTTCGCCCGCGCTGCCGATCGTCATGGAGTCGCCTACGGGCATGAACCTGAGCATCCGCTCATCATGGACGATCACCCTGGGACGCAGGAGGGACGTATGGGGCGGGGCGGTGTGAGGATCGACACGCCCACCCGGCACCGGGCGGGCGGATCACCCGCCGGTCAACCACGGCCGCGGATGGCAGGCTTGGGGCATGCGTCGATCGCTCGCGTTCCTTGCCGGGGCCCTTCTCATCGGTGCGCTCGCCGCGCCCGCCTCCGCCGTCGGCGGCGGCTTCACCATCAAGGACCCCCGCATCACCGAGTCCAGCGGGCTCGCCGCCTCGCGTCTCCACCCGGGGATCTACTGGACCCACAACGACAGCGACGACGGCCCGTACATCTACGCCGTGGACAGCCGCACGGGGAAGACGGTCGCCACCCTCACCCTCCGCGGCGTCGGCACGCCCCGTGACGTCGAGGCCATCTCCATCGGCCCGGGCAACGAGATCTATGTCGGCGACATCGGCGACAACCTCGGCGGCAGCTGGCCGTACGTGTGGATCTACAAGCTGCCCGAGCCCACGGTGCTGAAGGACCAGACGGTCCGTGCCACCCAGTACGTGGTGAAGTACTCGGACGGTCCCCGTGACGCCGAGTCCCTCGTGGTGCATCCCAAGACGGGTCGCGTCTACATCATCGACAAGAAGGAGGACGGCGGGCATCTGTACCAGGGCCCGGCCCGGCTGTCGGCCACCGGGACGAACGTCTTCCGGCCCATTGCCGCCGTCGACCTGTGGGCCACCGACGCCGCCTTCTCGCCCGACGGTGAGCAGCTCGCCGTTCGCGGCTACTTCGGCGGTATCGCGTATGACTGGAACGGCGGGCGGATCAAGCGGCAGGGCCGCCTCAACGTGCCGCTGCAGGGGCAGGGCGAGTCGGTCACCTACACCGTCGACGGGTCGAAGCTCATGTACGGCAGCGAAGGTACCGACAGCCCGGTGCAGGCCGAGAGCGTGCCCGGCTACAAGGGGGGCAGCAGCTCCAAGTCGCCCTCCGGGAAGGAGAGTGCACAGGCGGGGTCGGGCAACGGCTCGGCTCTGAAGGACGACTACAAGGTCGGCGCCCTGGCCCTCGCCGTCGGCCTGGCCCTCGTGTTCGGCGTCAAGCGCCTGCTGCGCCGCGGTCCGCGCTGACCGTCACGCACGCAAGAGGGGCGTCCGGGTGGGTACCGGAGCGCCCCTCAGTGACTCGGCAAGAAGGTCAGAGCTTCTCGATCACGTAGTCGATGCACTTCGTCAGCGCCTCGATGTCCGCCGGGTCGATCGCCGGGAACATCGCGACGCGCAGCTGGTTGCGGCCGAGCTTGCGGTACGGCTCGGTGTCGACGATGCCGTTGGCGCGCAGGACCTTGGCGACCGCCGACGCGTCGACCTCGTCGGAGAAGTCGATCGTGCCGATGACCTGGGAGCGCTTGGCCGGGTCCGCGACGAACGGGGTCGCGAACTTCACGTCCTCGGCCCAGCCGTAGAGCGTGCGCGACGAGGTGGCCGTGCGGCGCACCGACCAGTCCAGGCCGCCCTGCCCGTTGAGCCACTCCAGCTGCTCGTTGAGCAGGAACAGGGTGGCGAGGGCAGGGGTGTTGTAGGTCTGGTTCTTGCGGGAGTTGTCGATCGCCGTCGGGAGGCTGAAGAACTCCGGGACGTGGCGGCCGGAGGCGTGGATGCGCTCGGCGCGCTCGATCGCGGCCGGCGAGAAGACGCCGATCCACAGGCCGCCGTCGGAGGCGAAGGACTTCTGCGGGGCGAAGTAGTAGACGTCGGTCTCGGCGATGTCGACCGGGAGACCGCCGGCACCGGAGGTGGCGTCCACCAGGACCAGGGCACCCTCGTCGGCGCCCGCGACGCGCTTGATCGGCATCGCGACGCCCGTCGACGTCTCGTTGTGCGTGAAGGCGTAGACGTCGACGCCCGCCTCGGCCGCGGGCTCGGGGTGCGTGCCGGGGTCGGCGGCGATGACCGTCGGCTCGGCGAGCCACGGGGCGAGCTTCGCGGCCTTGGCGAACTTCGAGGAGAACTCGCCGAAGCTGAGGTGCTGCGACTTGTTCTCGATCAGCCCGTGGGTCGCGATGTCCCAGAACGCGGTGGAGCCGCCGTTGCCGAGGATGACCTCGTAGCCGTCGGGGAGCTGGAAGAGCTCGCGGATACCCTCGCGCACCTTGCCGACCAGGTTCTTGACCGGGGCCTGGCGGTGGGACGTGCCGAGCAGGGAGCTACCCGTGGCGGCGAGGGCGTCCAGCGCCTCCACCCGTACCTTGGAGGGACCCGCGCCGAAACGACCATCCGCGGGCTTGATGTCAGCAGGAATCTGGATATCAGCCACGAGCCGGAGGGTATCCCCTCGGTGAAACCGGACGGAAACGTGTCCGTTCGATGAGACGACGCCCTACGGCCCGTGGACTTGTGCGCAAATACGAGGGTCGGCCGGGGTCCGCGAAGGTCCGCGACCGGGGTCCGGGAAGAACCGCGGTGTCCTACGAGGTCAGCCGCACCGGCAGCGCGAAGAGGTCGTTCTGCGTCACCACCGGCTTGTTGCGCAGCTCGCTCGCTGGGACGGTCAGGTCCAGGGCCGGGAAACGGGCGTAGAGGGCCGGGAGCGCCACCGCCGCCTCCAGGCGGGACAGGGCCGCCCCCGGGCACACGTGCGGGCCGTGCCCGAAGGAGATGTGCCGGTTCTTTGTTTCCCGGGTGATGTCGAAGACGCCCGCCGACGGGCCGTGCGCCTTGTCGTCCCGGCCGATCGCCCCGTACGACACGATCAGCGCGTCACCCGTCGGGATCACCCGGTCGCCTACCGGGACGTCCTGGGTGGCGAACCGGATCAGGACGTGCGAGGTCGGGGTGGAGTAGCGCAGGGTCTCCTCGATCACCGCCGACCACGGTGCCTCCCCGTTCAGTACCAGCGCCCGCTGGTCGGGGTGCGTCGACAGATTGACCACCGCGTTGACGATCAGTGAGATCGTCGTCTCGTGGCCCGCCGCCACCATCAGCTGGAGCGTGGAGACGATCTCCTCGTCGGTGAGGTGGTCGCCGTCCTCGGAGGCCTGGATGAGGGCGGAGGTGAGGTCGTCGCCCGGGGCGGCGCGTTTCGCCGCGACCGTGTCGGCCATGATGCCGGCGAGCTCGGTGAGCGTCGCGATGACCTCCTCGGGCGGGGTCTGCGTCGAGAAGAACTTCTCGAACAGCTCCTTCAGACGTGGCAGACGGGACTCCTCGATGCCCATCAGGTCGGCGACGACGTACATCGGCAGCGGATACGCGAACTCCGCCTTGAGGTCGACCACGCCGCCGTCCGTGGGCAGCCGGTCCAGCAGCCCCTCCGTCAGCTTCGTGATCCTCTCCCGCATCTCCTCCACCCGCCGCGGCGTCAACGCCTGGGCGACGAGGGTCCGCAGCCGCCGGTGGTCGGCCCCGTCCACCGTGAGCATGGAACGGCCCGGGTTGGCGAGACCGATCAGCGGCCAGTCGGGCGCGATCTCGCCGCGCTGCCAGGCGCCCCACACGTTGATGTCCTTGACCAGGCGGGGATCCGTCAGCAACTGCTTGGCCTCGGCGTGGTGCGTGACCGCCCACACGGGAACGCCGCCGGGCAGTACCACGGCGGCGAGTGGTCCGGCCTCCCGCAACCGGGCGCTCTCGGCGTCCAGATCGGAGACGAAGGGGTCCAGTGCTATGGGACATCTCTCGGTAGAGGTCATGCGGAAGGGCTTCCAAGGGAGGGGGTGGGGGTAAACCTCACCGGCAGTGCCGTCAGCCCCCGCAGCCACGGGGAGGGACGGCGCGTCAACTCACCGGCCGGTACGGCCAGATCGATGTCCGGCAGCCGGTCGAGGACCACCTCGATGCCCGTCCGCGCGATCACCTCCGCCACCTCCTGCGCGGGGAACGGGCAGCGGTGCTCGCCGTGCCCGAAGGAGAAGTGCGCGTTGTTTCCGCCGGTCAGCGCGGAGCCGTCGGTGCGCACCTGGGGGTCGCTGTTGGCGCCTTGGAGGCCGAGCAGCAGCAAGTCCCCGGCGCGGATGTGACGACCGCCCAGGCGAGTGTCGCGGGAGGCCCAGCGGCCCGCGACGTTCTGCGTGGGCGTGTCCTCCCACAGCACCTCGTTCATGGCCTCGGCGACGCTGTTGCGGCCGCCGAAGAGGGAGGCGGCGAAACGGTCGTCGGTCAGCATCAGCCGCAGCGAGTTGCCGATCCAGTCCGCGGTCGGCTGGTGACCGGCGGCCATCATCACCATCAGGTCCTGGACGATCTCCTCGTCGGTGAATCCGCTCTTGTCGGCGAGCATCCGCGAGACCACGTCGTCGGCCGGGCCCGCCTTCCGGGCGGCCAGCAGCTCGGTCATGGAAGTGGCCAGATGGGTCTGGCCTGCGATCGCCCGTTCCCGGCCGTCGATCATGTCGTTGAGGGCGGTGACCAGAGCCGGGCCCTGCTCCTCCGCGAAGCCGTAGAGGATCGCGAGGACGCGCACGGGCAGCAGCATCGCGTAGTCCGCGACGAGGTCCGCCTCGCCCTTGCCGCACACGGTGTCGATCAGCTCGTCCGCGAACCGCTCGGCGTGGCCGCGCAGTTCGAACGGGTCGACGGCCTCCAGTGCCTCGCTGATCATCCCGGCGCGCTCGCGGTGGCGTTCGCCGACGGTGTAGAGGATCGACGGCTGCTTGCGGCCGATCATCGGCAGCAGCGGCCAGTCGTCGGGGATGTTCTCCCACTGGTTCCACAGGTCGGAGTCCCGGCTGAACAGCACCGGATCGCCGGTCACCTGGTGCAGCTCGCGGTAGCCGAGCACGAGCCACGCCGGTACGTCGCCGTCGAGCACGACGGGTGTCACGGCACCGTGGTCGCGCCGCATCTCCCGGTACAGCGCGGCGGGTTCGGTCTGGAACCGGGGCCCGCTCAGGGGCACGGGGGCGGGGGTCACACCAGCTCCTGTTGGGATATGGGGGCGTGGGCGGCGTGGTGGTGCCGCACGTGCTCGATCAGCGTGATCAAGACCTGCCTGCCGGACTCGCGGGAGCGTGCGTCGCAGTCGATCAGCGGGATGTGCGGGTCGAGGTCGAGGGCCGCGCGGACCTCGGTGGACGTGTGCCGGGGGCCGCCGAAGTCGTTGCAGGCGACGATGAAGGGCATGCCGTGGTGTTCCAGGCGGTCGATGGCGTACCACGAGTCGTCGATGCGCCGGGTGTCGACGAGGACGACCGCGCCCAGCGTGCCGGAGAAGAGCCGGTCCCACAGGAACCAGAACCGCTCCTGACCCGGCGCGCCGAACAGGTACAGCACGTTGCGGGCGTCGAGTGTGATGCGGCCGAAGTCGAAGGCGACGGTCGTCTCGGACTTCTCCCGGACCCCGCTCACGTCGTCGACCGCCTCGCCGGCCTCGGTCATCGTCTCCTCGGTGCTGAGCGGGCGGATCTCGCTCACCGAGCGGACCAGGGTCGTCTTGCCGACGCCGAGGCCGCCGACGACCACGATCTTCAGGCCGTTGTCGGCCCGGTCACCCAGCGGAGTGCGGGTGTCAGAGGTTGCGGAGTCCAACGAGCACCTGTTCCAGGACGTCGGGATCGGGAAGCGCGGTGGTACGGGGGTGGCGGGCGCTGACACGGCCCGCCGCGAGGAGATCGCAGAGCAGGATCCTCGTGATGCTCACCGGCAGCCGCAGTTCGGCGGCGATCTCCACGACCGCCGTCGGCCGTTCGCACATCCGCAGGATCGCGGCGTGCTCCGACTGCATGCCCGGTACCGGGTCGCATTCGGCGACCACGAGCGTCACCAGGTCGAACCGGGCCGCCGAGTGGGACCGGCTGCGCCCTCCCGTGAGGGTGTACAGCCGGTCGGGCGCGTCGTCCCTGCCGGGCCGGCTCATGACGTGCGCGGCTGCGCGGTCAGGTATTCGCCGAGCTGTTCCACGAGTTCGCTCATGTTGTGGCCGACGAGTCCCGCGTCCGCGTCCTCGGCGGTGAGCAGGGCGAGGTGGGCGCCCTCGCCCGCCTCCACGATGAACAGGACGCCGCCGTAGAACTCGGCCATCGCCGAGCGCACGCCGCCGCTGCCGTCGCCGAACTCCACGGACGCTCCGTGGGACAGCGACTGGATGCCGGCGGCGATCGCGGCCAGCTGGTCGGCCTGGTCGACGGACAGCTCCGGAGTGCGGCACAGCTTCAGCCCGTCCCGGGACAGCACGAGCGCGTGCCGGGCACCCGGGGTGCGCTCCAGCAGGCCCTCGATGAGCCAGGTGAGCTTCTCGTCGGCGGTCGTGGTGCCGGTCATGAAGTGGCGTTGCCTTCCGGGTGCGAGGGGGTGACGGCCGGTTCGAGTGCGGTGGCGGCCGGTGCGGGCTCGGATGCGGGTGTCTCTCGGACGAGAAGCTCGTGCGTGCTGTCGCGAGCCGGGGTGTCCCGTACCGGGCTGTCGGGCCCCGTCCGTGCCGCGCTCTCTCGTACGGTTTCGGGTTCCGCCGTCGTGCCCTGGACCTCGGCCTGGTCCGGCATCGTGCCCCGGACCGCCTGGCGGAAGCTGCTGAAGCGGGCGGCGCGGGCCTTGGCGTCGTCGGGGGTGCGCGGCTCGGGTTCGGCGCGGGCGGCGGCGTGGCCCCGGTCCCGCTCGGCCGCGGCGAGCGCGTGCCCCCGGCGGCGTCGGGGCAGGCCGCCGGTGCCGGTGTCGTCCGACCTCGGCGAGCGGTGCGTGGGCACCGGGTCGGGGTCGAGGTCCTCGGCGGCGCGGGCGGCGGCGTAGGACGGCCGGTGCTCGGGGGCGGCCGGCGCGGGAGCGGCCTCGGCGAGGGGGGCCGGGGCGGGCTCGGCGGGGAGCGGCGGCGCCGGCTGGGACAGGATGTCCTGAGGGATCAGCAGCAGAACGCCGGTGCCGCCGCGCGCCGACGGCCGGAAGGACACCTTCAGTCCGTGCTTGCGGGCGAGCCGGCCGACGACCGCGAGGCCGAGCCGGGTGCCGGTGAGCCCGCCCAGCTCGGCGTTGTCGCCCGATACCGCGCGCTCGGCGCGGCGCAGCTGCACGTCGCCCATGACCAGGCCGGCGTCCTCCACGGAGACGATGACCCCGGAGGGCACCTCTTCGACGTAGACGTGGACCTCGGCGGTCGGCGGCGAGAAGTTCGCGGCGTTGTCGAGGAGTTCGGCGAGCGCGTGCATCACGCCCTCGGCGGCGTGTCCGGCGACCGCGGCCTCGCTGGAGGAGTGGATGCGGACACGCTGGTAGCCGCTGATGCGGCCCATCGCGCCGCGCAGGATCGACTCCATGACGATGGGGCGCGCCCAGCGGCGGCCGGAGCGAGCGCCCGCGAGGACGGCGACGGAGTCGGCGAGCCGGCCCGTCTGTGCGGTGCGGTGGTCGAGGTGGAGGAGGTCGGCGAGGACGTCCTCGTCCGTGTGCCTGTCCTCCATCGCGCGCAGGTCGGCGAGCGTGCCGGTGGCCAGCGCCTGCATACGGCCGGCCACGTTGGCGGTGACGGAGACGGCGGCGTCCCGCGCGTTCGCGGCCTGGCGGAGGCGCCGGGCGAAGCGGGATTTCTCCTCCGTGAGCCGACTGAGGTCGGCCGTGAGCCGGTCGCGTTCACGGGCGAACTCGTCGGCGAGCGTGGCGCGTTCCCGGTCGAACTCCTCGGTGAGGCGGACGCGCTCTTGGGCGAACTCGTCGGTGAGCCGGGACCGCTCGCGCTCGAACTCATCGGTCAGCCGGACCCGTTCCTCGATGAAGCCGTCCGTCAGCCGCCCCCGCTCCTGGCTGAACTCCTCGGCGAGCCGGGCGCGTTCCTGGAGCAGTCGGCCCGCGTCCTGCGTCGCGGAGTCCAGGCGACGACGCGCCAGCGCCGCCGACCGGGTGCTGTGGGCGGCGAGAGCGACCGCCGCGCACAACAGCAGGGCCGCGGCGGCGCCGCCCCAGGCGAGCGGGACACGGACCGTCTGCGGCGCCGCCAGGACCGCCGCGGCGACGGCGAGGCCCGCCGCCAGGGCGGTGACCAGCGTGGCGGGTGCGACGGCGCGGAGGGTGGGTCGTTCGCCTGACGGTGTGGGGGCGGTCATGAATGGTGTCCTCGGTGGGCCTCGGTCATGTCCAGGGCGTGGGGGCGCGCGGGCCGGAGAGCGAGCAGCGACCCTTGATGCCAACTGGGCGTCACTATAGGAGAGTTCGTGATCGGAAAGGGCGGATTCTGGTCTGAGTTTCATCAGACGACCGTCATGGGGACGCTTTCGGCGCGCCTGGGACGGTCACTGTCAGTGGCCGGAGGCATCCTGGGGAGCATGAGGGAACCAGGTGAGCGGCGGCACGGGGCTGCGGGTGTGGACACCGCCGCGCTCGGTGCCGAGCTGCGCGCGGCGGTGCGCGGATCGGTCGGGTTCGATGCGACGGCGCGGGCGCTGCACACCATGGACGCGTCCAACTACCGACGGGTCCCGCTCGGGGTGGTGGCCCCCCGGGACGCGGACGACGTGGCCGCGGCGCTGAGCGTGTGCCGTGCGCACGGTGTGCCGGTGGTGGCCCGCGGCGGCGGCACGTCGATCGCCGGACAGGCGACGGGCACAGGCGTGGTGCTCGACTTCACCCGGCACATGAACAGGATCGTGTCGCTGGATCCGGACGCACGCACGGCGGTGGTGCAACCCGGGCTTGTCCTGGACCGACTTCAGGAGGCCGCCGCCCCGCACGGCCTGCGCTTCGGCCCGGACCCCTCCACGCACAGCCGCTGCACGCTGGGCGGAATGATCGGCAACAACGCGTGCGGCTCCCACTCGGTGGCCTGGGGCACCACGGCCGACAGCGTGCGCGAGCTGTCGGTGCTCACGGCGCGGGGCGACGCGCTGACGCTCGGCCGGGACTGGCGGGGCGCTCCCGAGGGTCTGCGCCTCCTCGTGGAAAGCGAGTTGGCGCTGCTGCGCACGGGATACCCGGTCCTCCCACGCCGCATCTCCGGGTATGCGCTGGACGCGCTGCTCCCGGAGAGGGGCGCGGACGTGGCGCGCTCCTTCTGCGGATCCGAGGGCACACTGGGCGTGCTGACCGAGGCGGTAGTGGACCTCGTGGAGGCACCCCGCGCGCGTGCGCTCGCCGTGCTGGCCTATCCGGACGAGAGCGCGGCGGCCCAGGCGGCGGCCGGAGTGCTGCCGCTCGAACCGCTGACGGTGGAGGGCATGGCCGCCGACCTCGTACCGCCGTCGGCGGGACTGCCGCGCGGCGGCGCCTGGCTGTTCGTGGAGGCGGGCGGTGCGAGCCCGGCGGAGGCACGCGCGCATGCCGAGGCGATCGTCCGGGCGGCGGATGTGACGGACGCCGTGGTGGTGACGGACCCGGGCGGACAGCGTGCGCTGTGGCGCCTGCGCGAGGACGCGAGCGGTGCGGCGACCCGGATGCCCGGGGGCACCTCCCGGACGGAGTCCGGGGGAGGAACCGAAGCATGGCCGGGCTGGGAGGACTGCGCGGTTCCGCCGGCCCGGCTCGGTGACTACCTCCGGGACTTCAGACGCCTGCTGGCCGACCACGGCCTGCACGGCACGCCGTACGGCCACTTCGGGGACGGCTGCATCCATGTGCGCATCGACTTCGACCTGCTGACACCGGCGGGCATCGCCCGTTTCCGCCGCTTCTCCGGGGAACTCGCGGAGCTGGTCGTCTCCCACGGCGGCTCGCTCTCCGGGGAGCACGGCGACGGCCAGGCGCGGGCGGAGCTGCTGCCGAAGATGTATGGACCGGACCTGGTCGCGGTTTTCGAGCGGGCCAAGGACGTATGGGACCCGGACGACCTGCTCAACCCGGGCATGCTGGTCCGGCCGGCCCGGCTGGACGAGAACCTCAGGTTCGCGGTGCTGCCCCGCAAGCCCGTCGAGGTCGCCTTCGGCTATCCGGCGGACGGCGGTGACTTCTCGGCGGCGGTGCGCCGCTGCGTGGGCGTCGCCAAGTGCCGCACCACGACGGTGTCCGGCGCGGGCGTGATGTGCCCCTCGTTCCGGGCGACCGGCGAGGAGGAGCACTCCACGCGCGGGCGGGCCCGGCTGCTGCACGAGATGCTGGCGGGTGAGGTGATCACCGACGGCTGGCGGTCGACGGAGGTCCGGGACGCCCTGGACCTGTGCCTGTCCTGCAAGGGCTGCCGCACGGACTGCCCCGTCGGCGTCGACATGGCCACGTACAAGGCCGAGTTTCTGCACCACCACTACGCGGGGCGGCGCAGACCGGCCGCGCACTACGCGATGGGCCTGCTGCCGGTGTGGCTGCGGGTGGTCGCCCGCACGCGCACCGCGCCGGTGGTCAACGCTCTGGCGTCCGTGCGGCCGTTGGCGGCGCTGGGCAAGCGGCTGGGCGGAATCGCGCCCGAGCGGGAGATTCCGCGCCTGGCGACGGAGACGTTCAGCCGGTGGTGGGGCAGACGGGCGCGGCGGAACGCCGAGGCGCGTGGCGGCCCACGCGTCGTCCTCTGGCCCGACACCTTCACGGAGCATCTGTCGCCGTCCGTGGGCAGGGCGGCCGTACGAGTGCTGGAGGCGGCGGGACTGAGGGTGGTCCTGCCGCCGACGGTGCGCAGGAAGACGGGGCCGGACGGCGACGCGCGGCAGACGGCGCGCCACGGCCGGGTCTGCTGCGGCCTGACCTACGTCTCCACGGGGTGGCTGGACCGCGCCCGCACCGTCATGCGCCGCACGCTCGATCTGATGGAACCGGTGCTGGCGGCCGGTTCCCCGGTGGTCGTCCTCGAGCCGAGCTGCGCGGCGGCGCTCCGCACCGACCTGCCGGAGCTGCTCCACGACGATCCGCGGGCGGCCCGCCTCGCCTCCGCGGTGATCACGTTCGCGGAGGCCCTGGAGCGCCTGGCCCCCGACTGGACTCCCCCCGTGGTGAACCGCCCGGCGGTGGGCCAGACCCACTGCCACCAGCACGCGGTCCTCGGCGACGCGGCCGACCGGCGGCTGCGCGCGGAGGCGGGCCTGCTGGGCGAGCCGGCCGGAGGCTGCTGCGGACTCGCGGGCGACTTCGGATTCACGAAGGGGCACTTCGAGGTGTCGAAGGCGTGCGCGGAGGACCGGCTGCTTCCGGCGGTGCGTTCGGCGCCGGACGGTGCGGTCGTCCTGGCGGACGGCTTCTCCTGCCGCATCCAGCTGGAACAGCTCGCGGGCCGCAGGGCTCGGCATCTGGCGGAGGTACTGGCGGAAGGGCTGGATGGGACCAAGAGGTGACGACCAACGCGGTGAACTCCGCGCAGACGACGTGGCGGCACCGGAGGTACTCGGAAGGATGGAGGGGCGGGGCCGAGCGGGCCCCTCGCCCCGGCCGGTGCCCGCGACCCCCGGTGCCCGGAGCCGACTCCGTTCCGGTCGCGTCCGTCTCGGCGTCAAAGTGTCACCCACCATCCCCAGGAGACCGCATGACCCTCCGCATCCGACCGATCTCCCGGGAAGAGCACTTGGCGTTCATCGCCTCGCGCCCGTCTGCCAGCCATATGCAGGTGCCTTCGTGGGGCGATGTGAAGCCGGACTGGCGGGCGGAGAGCCTGGGCTGGTTCGAGGAGGGCGGTCGGCGACCGGTCGGCGTGGGCCTGGCCCTGCTGCGCCCGCTGCCGATGCTCAAGCGGTATCTGGCGTATCTGCCCGAGGGCCCGGTGATCGACTGGTACGCGCCGGACCTCGACCGGTGGCTGGAGCCGCTGGTCGCGCATCTGAGGGGCATCGGCGCCTTCTCGGTGAAGGTGGGCCCGCCCGTGGCCGTACGCCGTTGGAGCGCGGAGGCCGTCAAGGCGGCGATCGCGGACCCGGACGCACGACGGCTGCGGGACGTGCCGGCCACCGAGCACGAGCCGCGCGCGCTCGACGTCGCGGACCGGCTGCGCCGCATGGGCTGGCGGCAGACGGAGCCGGGCGGCGAGGGCGGCTTCGCGGCCGGCCAGCCCCGGTACGTCTTCCAGGTACCGCTCGCGGGACGGACGCCGGCCGACATCCAACGCGGTCTCAACCAGCAGTGGCGCCGCAACGTGAAGAAGGCCGAGAAGGCGGGCGTGAAGGTGGTCCGGGGCGGCTACGACGACCTGCCGGCCTTCCACACCCTCTACCTGGAGACCGCCGAGCGCGACCGCTTCGTCCCGCGTCCGCTGCCGTACTTCCAGCGGATGTGGACCGCGCTGACGGCGGAGGACCCGGACCGTATGCGGCTCTACCTGGCCCATCACGAGGGCGAGGTCCTGGCCGCCGCGACGATGCTGACCGTCGGCACGCACGTCTGGTACTCCTACGGTGCCTCCACCAGCCGCAGGCGTGAGGTCCAGCCGAACAACGCGATCCAGTGGCGCATGCTGACCGACGCCCACGAAAGCGGCGCCGCCGTCTACGACCTGCGTGGTATCACCGACACCCTGGAGGAGACCAACCACCTGCTGGGCCTGCTTCGCTTCAAGGTCGGCACGGGCGGACACGCAGTGGAGTACCTGGGGGAGTGGGACCTCCCGCTCAACCGCCTGCTGCACAAGGCGCTGGACCTCTACCTGTCGCGCCGTTGAGCAGCCCGCGCCCTTGAACAGTCCGCGTCGGCGAGTGTCGCCTACGCCTCCGGCCGGGCCACCGCCCTGCGCCGTCCGACCTGTGTCCGTACCGCCCCCATGCTCGCCGCGATGACCAGCACGATGGCCACCGCCTGGCTCGCGTTCAGGGACTGACCGAGGATCAGGAAGCCCGCACTCGCCGCGAGCGCCGGTTCCAGGCTCATCATGATCGCGAAGGTGGAGGCGGGCAGTCGGCGAAGGGCCAGGAGTTCCAGGGTGTAGGGGAGGACCGAGGAGAGCACCGCCACGGCCGCGCCCAGCCCGATCGTCGTCGGCACGAGCAGTTTCGTGCCGGACTCGGCGATTCCCAGCGGCACGAACAGCACCGCCGCGACCGCCATTGCGAGCGCGAGCCCGTCGGCCTGCGGGAACCTCCGTCCCGTACGGGCGCTGAAGACGATGTACGCCGCCCACATGGCGCCCGCGGAGAGCGCGAAGGCGGCGCCCGCCGGGTCCAGGTTCCCGAAGCCTCCGCCGCCCAGCAGGAAGACGCCGGTCAGTGCGAGGCCCGCCCAGACCAGGTTCACCGCACGCCGGGAGGCGAGCACGGAGAGGGCCAGCGGGCCGAGGACTTCCAGGGTGACCGCGGGGCCCAGCGGAATGCGGTCCACGGACTGGTAGAAGAGGCCGTTCATCGCCGCCATGGTGATGCCGAAGACGACGACCGTGCCCCAGTCGGCGCGGGAGTGCCCGCGCAGCCTTGGCCGGCAGACGAGCAGCAGGACGACGGCGGCCACGACGAGCCGCAGGGTGACGACCCCGAGCGCGCCGGCCCGCGGCATCAGGGTCACCGCGAGCGCCCCGCCGAACTGCACGGAGACGCCCGCGGCCAGCACCAGCCCCACGGGACCGAGGGAACCCCGCAGGCGCGGCCCGCCGGACGCCGAGTGAGCGGGATCCGGCCCGGTCGCGACCGTGGCCGGGGTGGAGGGGGCGGCGCTGGGCGTGTTCACGGGGCCTTCCAGAGGAGTCGATTCAGGGTTCGTTCATCGCCATGTACCTGGTGGTCCAGAGTAATGGACTGGGTCAGGTGCGTGAATCCTTTATACGCCTATACTGGGCGGCCGAGCGGGGATCAGGCGCCGTGCCAGGGCGTCTCGTCGCGGAACAGGGGGCGGCCGTCCGGGAGTTGCTCGGGGACGGTGCCGGACGCGCCGCCGGTGAACTCGAACGGGAAGTCGGGAGACCGGGGCCCCGCGTACGGGTCGGCCGCCCAGGTGCCCTGGTACCCGGCGGGAACACCGCCGGAAGCGGCCGCGTGGTCCATGGGAGCGCCGCCGACGGCCTGGTGGCCCGCCGGAACCCCGCCCGCGTACTCCATGGGGACTCCCATGACCACGGCATTCGCGGCCTCCGCCGTCCGGGTCAACAGCGGCAGCCGCAGCTCCCCCGTGTCCGTCAGCGCGTTGTTCTGCGACCGGTGCAGACGGGCGTACGCCCCGCCCCGGGCCATCAGTTCCTCGTGGCGGCCCGTCTCGACGATGCGGCCCTGGTCGACGACGAGGATGCGGTCGGCGTCGGGCGCCAGATTCAGATCGTGCGTGATCATGATCGTCGTGCGGCCGGTCATCAGGCGCCGCAGCGGTTTGACGACCCTGCGCGCGGCCATCGCGTCCAGGCCGGTCGTCGGCTCGTCCAGGACGAGGACGGGCGCGTCGCGCAGGATGGCGCGCGCGATCGCCAGGCGCTGGAGCTGACCGCCGGACAGCCGCGCAGAGTTGGGGTCGACTCTGGTGTCGTAGCCCTCCGGCAGTTTCATGACGAAGTCGTGCGCGTCCGCCGCCCGCGCGGCCTCGATGATCGCCTGGTCGCTCGCGCCGGGCCGCCCGCATGCGATGTTCGCGCGGACGGTGTCGTGCAGGACGAGGGTCTCCTGGGGCAGGAGTGTGACGTACTCGCGCAGCCGGGCCAGCGGGAAGTCGCCGATCGGGGTCCCGTCGAGGAGGACCGAGCCGGAGTCGGGGTCGTAGAAACGCAGCAGCATCTTGGAGACCGTGGACTTGCCCGCGCCGCTCGGCCCGGTGATGATCACCAGTTCGCCCGGCCGGACCGAGAAGGACAGAGCCTCCAGGGCCGCCTTGTCCGCACCGGGGTAGCGGAAGGAGACGTCCCGCACCTCCACGGCGCCGTCGGGCCGGCCGACCGCCGCGCCGGAGGAACGGGCCGGGTCGTTCACCGAGGGCCGCACGTCCAGGATCTCGATCAGCCGCTCGGCGCCGGCCGTCGCCGCCGTGACGGTGAGTCCGAGCTGGGCGAGGCCGCGGACGGGCGGGTAGAGGTAGCCGAGGAAGGCGGCGAAGGCGAGCAGCTGGCCGAGGGTCATGCGGCCGCTGGAGATCTCCCAGGCGCCGATGCCGATCACCGCGAGCACGCACACCGTCTCGATGACCTGGACGAGCTGCTCGTACGCCTCGTTGAGGCGCGTCGAGCGGACCGAGGCGCGGAACCAGGCGTTCGCCTCCGCGTTCAGCCGCCTGCGCTCGGCGTCCCGGCGGTCGTACGCCTGGGTCAGGACGATGTTGCCGAGCGACTCCTCCACCACGGAGGTGATCGCTCCGTCGGCGACCCGGCCCGCACGCGAGACGTCCTTGATGGAGCCGGAGAAGCGGCGGGCCGCCAGCCAGAACAGGGGTGCGAGGACGAAGGTGGTCGCGGCCAGGTCCCAGCGCAGCCAGAACGCGGCGGCCGCGTAGAAGAGTGCGCTGAAGGCCGCCGACGCCGCGCCGACCAAGCCGGACACGACCATCGTCTCGATCGCCTCGACGTCGCCGGTCAGCCGGGACAGCAGGTCGCCCTGCCGGTGCCGTTGGAAGAAGTGCGGCGGCAACTGCTGTACATGGTCGAAGACGTGCTCACGCAGCCGCATCACGAAGCGTTCGGTCACCCACGCGGCGAGCGAGTTGCCCGCATAGGCCACGACCGCGCCGATCACCGCGATGGCCAGCCACTTGGCGGCCGGATCCCAGAACGCGCTCAACGAGCCCTTCTCCAGGGCGCGGTCGGTGAGCTCGCCGAACAGCAGGATGGCCTCGGTCTCGGCGAGCGCGGCCAGCACCGTGCACACCCAGACCGCCACCAGACGGCCCCGCAGTCCCTTGGTCAGGGGCCAAAAACGCCGGAAGGCGGTACGGGCGGGGATGGTGGGGGTCTCGTAGTCGGAGTCGTCGTCCTCGAACTCGTCGTGGTCCGCGCGCTCGTACCCGCCGTGCTCCGCCTCCTCGCGCTCGTAGGTGTACCGGTCCGTGCTCCTGTGCCGGGCCATGCCCCTCCTCAAACCGTGACCTGGGGCACGGTGAATTCATGGAACCGGGTGCCCGTAACCAGCTTCTGTCATCCGGATTGGCCGCCGCTTTGAAGAGGATCGGCGCTGGCTGTGAACTGCGCGGAAAAGGCGGGAAAATGCAGAAGAGGACCGACGGTGCACCGTCGGTCCTCTTTATCGTCGCCGAATCAGCTGTCCCGGCCGGGCAGCGGCTTGGGCAGCGGCTTCGGCGCGTGCTTCTTCTTGGGCTTCGGCTTCGGCGGCGGCGGGAGCTGCTTCGACTTGGGCTTCGGGGGCAGCGGGGCAAGCTTCTTGAAGCTCATTACGACTCCTTGAGAGTTTTGCTGTGCAGTGGTACGAGAATTCTCTACGGACATGGAGGGAATTCCTGGTTGTCACTGGAGAATTTCCCTCGCCGCCCGATATGGAAGAAACTACACGGCCCTGACTCGCGCTACGGCAAGGAAGAGCAAACAGGGGCTGTGAAAACCTTGGAAACGTCTGAGTTCTACCTTGAAACCTGAGTGTTGGTTGTCCGCCGTGGCCGAGGCTGTGAGATCCCTGGCGAACGCGCGGGGCGGGTGCCTCCGGCCCCTCGATGCCTCCCTCTGCGGCCGAAATCAATGCAAGCACGCTTGCTTGTTTCTGTGCCCGCTGCCATGCTCCCCACGCACACCGTCGTGCCCCGAGGGGAGCGCATCGTGTCCGACGCGTCGTCCGTGATCGACGATCTGGGCCGGGAGAGCGAGGAACTCGACCGGCTGGTGGCCGAATTGGAGGAGGACGCGTGGGCGCTCGCCACACCCGCACCCGGCTGGACCATCGCCCACCAGATCGCGCACCTTGCCTGGACGGACCGGGCCGCCCTGCTGGCCGTCACCGACGCGGAGGCGTTCGCGACGGAGGTGGAGAAGGCGCTCGCGTCCCCCGAGACCTGGGTCGACGAGGCCGCGCGGGACGGGGCCGCACTGCCGCCCGCCCGGCTGCTCGCCGCCTGGCGCGCGGGCCGCGCAGCCCTGGACGGCGCCCTGCGCGCCGCGCCCTCCGGCACCCGGTTCCCCTGGTACGGGCCGCCCATGTCGGCCGCGTCCACGGCCACCGGCCGGCTGATGGAGACCTGGGCGCACGGGCAGGACGTAGCCGATACGCTCGGTGTGGTGCGCAGCCCCACGGACCGGCTGCGGCATGTGGTCCGCATCGGCGTACGAGCACGTGACTTCGCCTTCGGAGTACGGGGGGTGAGCGCGCCACGCGAGGAGTTCCGGGTGGAGTTGGTCGCGCCATCGGGCAACGACGTCTGGGCCTACGGGCCCGAGGACGCCGACCAGCGGGTGACCGGCCCCGCGCTCGACTTCTGCCTGCTGGTCACCCAGCGCGCCAACCGGGCCGATCTCGCAGTACGGGCCGAGGGACCGGACGCCGACCGGTGGCTCGACATCGCGCAGGCGTTCGCGGGGCCGCCGGGAGCGGGGCGTGCACCGAAGGGAGAGGCCCGGTGAACCGGCCCCCGCTGAACCTCGCCGAAAGGGAGGCCAGGGGGACCGGGATCCCCGACGGGTCCCGCCCCCTCCGCATAGGCAACGCCTCCGGCTTCTACGGCGACCGCTTCGACGCCCTGCGCGAGATGCTCACCGGCGGCCCCCTGGACGTCGTCACCGGCGACTACCTCGCCGAGCTGACGATGCTGATCCTCGGCCGCGACCGACTCAAGAACCCGGCCGGAGGCTACGCGCGCACGTTCCTGGGCCAGTTGGAGGAGTGCCTCGGCCTGGCCCACGAGCGGGGTGTGCGGGTCGTGGCCAACGCGGGCGGCCTCAACCCGTCCGGACTCGCGGCCGCGGTCAGGGAGTTGGCCGACCGCCTCGGCATTCCCGTACGCGTGGCCCATGTCGAGGGTGACGACCTCACCGCATCCCTCCCCGAAGGTCTCGACCGCGCAGGGGGGAGCGGGAGCCCCATGGGCGTCCTCGCCGCCCACGCCTACCTGGGCGGCCACGGGATCGCCGCGTGCCTGCACGAGGGGGCCGACGTGGTGGTCACCGGGCGTGTGACGGACGCCGCGCTCGTCTCCGGGCCTGCCGTCGCCCACTTCGGCTGGGGGACCGAGGAGTACGACCGACTGGCGGGCGCGGTGGCCGCCGGGCACGTCCTGGAGTGCGGGGCGCAGGCCACCGGCGGCAACTACGCCTTCTTCAGCGAGCACCCGCCCGAGGTGCTGCTCCGGCCCGGTTTCCCGGTCGCGGAACTCCACGAGGACGGCAGCAGCGTCATCACCAAGCACGACGGCACCGGAGGCGTCGTCGACGTGGGCACGGTCACCGCGCAGCTGCTGTACGAGACGGCCGGCGCCCGGTACGCGGGCCCTGATGTCACCGCCCGCCTAGACACGGTCCGTCTCACCCAGGAGGGGCCCGACCGGGTGCGCATCGAGGGCGTGCGCGGGGAGGCGCCGCCCCCGACGCTCAAGGTCGGTCTCAACCGCTTGGGCGGTTTCCGTAACGAGGTCACCTTCGTGCTGACGGGTCTCGACATCGAGGCCAAGGCGGGGCTTGTCAGGGCCCAGATGGAGGCGGCGCTGGAGGCGGCCGAGTCCCTCCCGGCCGATGTGCGCTGGGACCTCGCCCGTACCGATCACCCGGACGCGCCGACCGAGGAGACAGCGAGCGCCCTGCTCCGGCTGGTCGTGCGTGACCGGGACGAGAAGGTGGTGGGCCGGGCGCTCAGCGGCGCCGCGGTCGAGCTGGCGCTTGCGAGCTATCCAGGCTTCCATGTGGTCGCGCCACCAGGACAGGGCTCCCCCTATGGGGTCTTCGAGGCGGCCCACGTCGACCGCAGCGCCGTCCACCATATGGCGGTCCTCCACGACGGGCGACGGATTCCCGTGGCTCCGGCCCACGACACCCTCGTACTCGACGATGTGCCCGAGCCGCCCCTGCCCGAGCCGCCGCCCCCGGGACCGACGCGGCGCGCGCCCCTCGGTCTCGTCGCCGGGGCCCGCAGCGGGGACAAGGGCGGGAACGCCAACGTCGGGGTGTGGGTGCGCACGGACGAGGCCTGGCGCTGGCTCGCCCACACCCTCACCGTCGACCGCTTCCGTGAACTTCTGCCGGAGACGGCCGACGTGACCGTCGTACGCCATGTCCTGCCGAACCTGCGCGCCCTCAACTTCGTCGTCGAGGGGCTTCTCGGCGAGGGCGTCGCCGCGCAGCACCGCTTCGACCCGCAGGCCAAGGGCCTCGGCGAATGGCTGCGCGCCCGCCACCTCGACCTGCCGGAGGCCCTGCTGTGACCGCCGCCCGCCCGTCCCACTCCCCGGAGGCCCGCCCGTGACGGTCCTTGCCACGGCCGTGGACGTCAACGACCCCGACCACCGGGCGAACCGTGACGCCATGCTCGCCAAACTCGCCGAACTGGACGCCGAGCACGCCAAGGCACTGGCGGGCGGCGGCCAGAAGTACGTCGAACGGCACCGCGGGCGCGGCAAGCTGCTCGCCCGCGAGCGCATCGAACTGCTCCTCGACCCCGACACGCCCTTCCTGGAGCTGTCCCCGCTCGCCGCCTGGGGCAGCGCCTCCCCCGAGTACACCGTCGGCGCCTCCCTCGTCACCGGCATCGGCGTCGTCGAAGGCGTCGAGTGCCTGATCACCGCGAACGACCCCACCGTGCGGGGCGGCGCCAGCAACCCGTGGAGCCTGAAGAAGGCCCTGCGCGCCAACGACATCGCGTTCGCCAACCGACTGCCGTGCATCAGCCTCGTCGAGTCGGGCGGCGCCGACCTGCCGTCCCAGAAGGAGATCTTCATCCCGGGCGGGGCCGTCTTCCGCGACCTCACGCGGCTGTCCGCCGCCGGGATCCCCACCGTCGCCGTCGTCTTCGGGAACTCGACGGCGGGCGGCGCGTACATCCCGGGCATGTGCGACCACGTGATCATGGTCAAGGAGCGCGCCAAGGTCTTCCTCGGCGGGCCGCCGCTCGTGAAGATGGCCACCGGCGAGGAGAGCGACGACGAGTCCCTCGGCGGCGCCGAGATGCACGCGCGCGTGTCGGGCCTCGCCGACTACTTCGCCGTCGACGAGCGGGACGCCCTGCGGCAGGCGCGGCGCGTGGTCGCCCGACTCAACCACCGCAAGGCGTACGCCGATCCGGCCCCGGCGACCCCTCCCGAGTACGACGAGGAAGAGCTCCTCGGGATCGTGCCGGGCGACCTGAAGGTGCCCTTCGACCCGCGCGAGGTCATCGCCCGCATCGTCGACGGCTCCGACTTCGACGAGTTCAAGCCGCTGTACGGGGCCAGCCTGTGCACCGGCTGGGCCACCTTGCACGGCTATCCGGTCGGAGTGCTGGCGAACGCCCAGGGCGTCCTGTTCAGCGAGGAGTCCCAGAAGGCGGCGCAGTTCATCCAGCTGGCCAACCAGCGCGACATCCCGCTGCTGTTCCTGCACAACACCACCGGCTACATGGTCGGCAGGGAGTACGAGCAGGGCGGCATCATCAAGCACGGCGCCATGATGATCAACGCGGTGTCCAACAGCCGGGTCCCGCATCTGTCCGTGCTCATGGGCGCCTCGTACGGAGCGGGCCATTACGGCATGTGCGGGCGGGCGTACGACCCGCGCTTCCTGTTCGCCTGGCCCAGCGCCAAGTCGGCCGTCATGGGTCCGCAGCAGCTCGCCGGTGTCCTCTCGATCGTCGCCCGGCAGTCCGCGGCCGCCAAGGGGCAGCCGTACGACGAGGAGGCGGACGCCGCGCTGCGCGCCATGGTGGAGCAGCAGATCGAGACCGAGTCGCTGCCGATGTTCCTGTCCGGGCGGCTGTACGACGACGGGGTCATCGACCCGCGCGACACCCGTACCGTCCTCGGCCTGTGCCTGTCCGCGATCCACACGGCGCCCTACGAGGGTGCGCGTGGTGGGTTCGGCGTCTTCCGGATGTGAGGCCCGTGATTACTTCCGTTCTGGTGGCGAACCGCGGCGAGATCGCCTGCCGTATCGTCCGTACCTGCCGTGAGCTGGGCATCGCGACCGTCGCCGTGCACTCCGACGCCGACGCGAACGCGCTTCACGCGCGCGTGGCGGACGCGGCGGTCCGGCTGCCGGGGGCGGTGCCCGCGGACACGTATCTGCGCGGCGACCTGATCGTGAAGGCGGCCCTCGCGGCCGGCGCCGACGCCGTGCACCCCGGGTACGGCTTTCTGTCCGAGAACGCCGACTTCGCGCGCGCGGTGCTGGATGCGGGCCTGGTGTGGATCGGCCCGCCGCCGGAGGCGATCGAGGCGATGGCCTCCAAGACCCGGGCGAAGAAGCTGATGGGCCTGGAACCGCTGGCCACGGTCACCGCCGACGACCTCCCCGTCCTGGTCAAGGCGGCGGCCGGCGGCGGCGGACGCGGCATGCGGGTCGTAAGGGACCTGGACGCCCTGGACGCCGAGCTGACCGCCGCGCGCGCCGAGGCGATGAGCGCCTTCGGCGACGACGAGGTCTTCGTCGAGCCGTACGTGGAGGGTGGACGCCACGTGGAGGTGCAGGTCCTCGCCGACACGCACGGCACGGTGTGGGCGCTCGGCACCCGCGACTGCTCCCTGCAGCGCCGCCACCAGAAGGTGATCGAGGAGGCCCCCGCACCGGGCCTGACGCCCGAACTCGCCGACGCCTTGTGCGCGATGGCCGTAAGAGCCGCCCGTGCCGTCGACTACGTCGGCGCGGGCACGGTGGAGTTCCTGGTCGCGGACGGCAAGGCGCACTTCCTGGAGATGAACACACGCCTCCAGGTCGAACACCCCGTCACCGAGGCGGTGTTCGGTATCGACCTGGTGGCCCTGCAGATCCGGGTGGCGGAGGGCGCGGTCCTCGAAAGCGAGCCGCCGCACCCGCGTGGCCATGCGATCGAGGCGCGCCTCTACGCAGAGGACCCGGCGCGGGACTGGGCCCCGCAGACCGGCACGCTGCACCGCCTCGCCGTACCGGACGTGCGCCTGGACGCGGGATATGCGGACGGCGACGCGATCGGGGTCCACTACGACCCCATGCTCGCCAAGGCCGTCGCCCACGCCCCCACACGCGCCGAGGCGATCCGCAAGCTGGCGGGCGCGCTGGAGCGGGCGGAGGTCCACGGCCCGGCGACCAACAGGGGCCTGCTCGTACGGTCCCTGCGCCACGAGGAGTTCACGGCGGCCCGTATGGACACCGGCTTCTACGACCGCCACCTGACCGAACTGACCGAGCCCGTCGGCGACCCCTGCGCCCCCCTGGCGGCCGCCCTGGCCGACGCCCACGGCCGCTCGCGGTTCGGCGGCTGGCGCAACGTGTCGTCGGGGCCGCAGGTCAAGCGGTACCTGATGAACGGAAGCGAGCTGGAGGTCCGCTACCACCACACCCGCGAGGGCCTGACGGCGGACGGGGTGCGCGTGGTGCACGCGGACGCCCGCTTGGTCGTCCTCGAAGTGAACGGTGTGCGGCGCAGGTTCCAGGTGTCGCGATACGGCGACCAGGTGTACGTCGGACCGACCGCGCTCACGGCTCTGCCCCGCTTCCGGGAGCCCACCGCCGACCACGCCCCGGGCTCTCTGCTCGCGCCGATGCCGGGCACGGTCGTCCGGATCACCGAGGGCCTGGCGGTCGGTGCCGCCGTGCGGGCCGGCGAGCCCCTGCTCTGGCTGGAGGCGATGAAGATGGAGCACAAGATCACGGCACCGGTCACCGGAACGCTGACGGCCCTGCACGCGAGTCCCGGCCGGCAGGTGGAGGTGGGCACGCTGCTGGCAGTCGTAGAAAGCGCTTCTTAACCGTCCTGCGAGGAGCCCTCATGACCTCTGTCACGGAAACCGAAGAACAGAAAGCCCTCCGCTCGGCCGTCGCCGCCCTCGGTAAACGCTACGGCCGTGACTACCTGACCACCGTGATCAAAGAAGGCCGCCATCCCGAGGAACTCTGGGCGGAAGCCGCCAAGCTCGGCTACCTCGGCGTGAACCTCCCGGAGGAGCACGGGGGCGGAGGGGGCGGCATCTCCGAACTCTCCATAGTGCTCGAGGAATTGGGGGCGGCCGGGTGCCCCCTGCTCATGCTCGTCGTCTCGCCCGCGATCTGCGGCACGGTCATCGCGCGCTTCGGCACCACCGCCCAGAAGGAACAGTGGCTGCCAGGTCTGGCAGACGGCACCCGCACCATGGCCTTCGGGATCACCGAACCCGACGCGGGATCCAACTCCCACCGCATCACCACCACCGCGCGCCGCGACGGCGAGAACTGGATCCTCAGCGGCCGCAAGGTGTTCATCTCCGGCGTGGACATCGCCGACGCGACCCTGATCGTCGGCCGCACCGAGGACGCCCGCACCGGAAAGCTCAAGCCCTGTCTGTTCGTCGTCCCGCGGGACGCGGCCGGATTCGGCCGGCGGCAGATCGACATGGAACTCAGCAGCGCGGAGAAGCAGTTCGAGCTCACCCTCGACGACGTACGGCTGCCCGCCGACGCGCTCGTCGGCGACGAGGACGCGGGGCTGCTCCAGCTGTTCGCCGGTCTCAACCCCGAGCGCGTGATGACCGCCGCCTTCGCGATCGGCATGGGCCGCTACGCGATCTCCCGGGCCGTCGAGTACGCGCGCGACCGTACCGTCTGGAAGCAGCCGATCGGTGCCCACCAGGCGATCGCCCACCCCCTCGCGCAGGCGCACATCGAACTCGAACTGGCCCGCCTGATGATGCAGAAGGCGGCATTCCTGTACGACTCCGGGGACGACGTCGGCGCCGGAGAGGCCGCCAACATGGCCAAGTACGCCGCCGGAGAGGCCTGTGTGAAGGCCGTCGACCAGGCCGTGCACACCCTCGGCGGCAACGGCCTCACGCGCGAGTTCGGGCTCGCCTCGCTCATCACGGCCGCGCGCGTGTCTCGTATCGCACCGGTGAGCCGGGAGATGATTCTCAACTACGTCTCCCATCAGACCCTGGGTCTGCCCAAGTCGTACTAGGCGCACAACGTCGTGCTAGGAGGAACCGTGTTCCGCAGCGAGTACGCAGACGTCCCGGCCGTCGAACTTCCCATCCACGACGCGGTGCTGGGCCGTGCCGCCGAGTTCGGCGAGCTGCCCGCCCTGATCGACGGCACGGACGGCACCACCCTCACGTACGAACAACTGGACCGGTTCCACCGGCGCACGGCGGCCGCGCTCGCGGAGGCGGGCGTGCGCAAGGGCGACGTGCTCGCGCTGCACAGCCCGAACACCATCGCCTTCCCGGTGGCGTTCTACGCGGCCACGCGCGCGGGTGCGTCGGTCACGACCGTGCACCCGCTGGCCACGGCGGAGGAGTTCGCCAAGCAGCTGCGGGACTCGGCCGCGCGCTGGATCGTCACCGTCTCACCGCTTCTGGAGACGGCCCGTCGCGCCGCCGAACTCGCGGGCGGCGTCCGGGAGATCTTCGTCTGCGACAGCGCGCCCGGCCACCGGTCCCTGATCGACATGCTGGCCTCCACCGCTCCGGAACCGGTGATCGGCATCGACCCCGTGGAGGACGTCGCGGCGCTCCCTTACTCGTCCGGCACCACGGGCATTCCCAAGGGCGTGATGCTCACGCACCGCCAGATCGGTACCAACCTCGCGCAGATACGGCCGCTCATGGGGACGGGCCCGGGCGAGCGCATCCTCGCCGTACTGCCCTTCTTCCACATCTACGGCATGACAGCGCTCATGAACGCACCCCTGCGGCAGGGGGCCACCGTCGTCGTGCTGCCGCGCTTCGACCTCGACACCTTCCTGGCGGCCATCCAGAACCACCGCATCACCGGCCTGTACGTGGCCCCACCGATCGTGCTGGCCCTCGCCAAGCACCCGGCCGTCGCGCAGTACGACCTGTCGTCCCTGAAGTACATCATCAGCGCCGCGGCACCCCTGGACGCCAGGCTGGCGGTGGCCTGCGCCGAGCGCCTCGGTCTGCCGCCCATCGGCCAGGGGTACGGCATGACGGAACTGTCCCCGTGCACGCACGTCGTGCCCCTGGACGCCCGCGACGCGCCCCCCGGCACGGTCGGCAAGCTGGTCGCCGGCACCGAAATGCGCATCATCTCCCTCGACGACCCCGACAAGGACCTCGGCGTCGGCCAGAGCGGAGAGATAGCCATCCGCGGCCCCCAGGTGATGAAGGGCTACCTGGGCCGCCCCGCCGCCACCGATGCCATGATCGACCGGGACGGCTGGCTGCACACCGGGGACATCGGCCACGTCGACGCCGACGGCTGGCTGTTCGTCGTCGACCGCGTCAAGGAACTCATCAAGTACAAGGGCTTCCAGGTCGCCCCCGCCGAACTGGAGGCGCTCCTGCTGACCCACCCGAAGATCGCGGACGCCGCTGTCATCGGGGTCTACAACGACGACAACAACGAGGTCCCGCACGCCTTCGTGGTACGCCAGCCGGGTGCGGACGACCTCACCGCGGGGGAGATCATGATGCACGTCGCCGAACGCGTCGCCCCCTACAAACGGGTTCGCAACGTCACCTTCATCGATGGGGTCCCGCGGGCCGCCTCCGGGAAGATCCTCCGCCGGCAGCTCAGGGAGCGCTCGTGACCGAACCCGCACGCGCCGTGAAGGACCGCGGCATCACCACGCTCACCCTCGACTCGCCCGGCAACCGCAACGCCCTGTCGTCCGCCCTCGTCGGCGCACTGGCGGAGGCGCTCACCCGCTGCGGCAAGGACCGCGACGTACGCGCCGTCGTCCTCACCCACACCGGGAACACCTTCTGCGCGGGCGCCGACATGCGCGACCCACCGCACCCCGAGGCACTGGTCGGGCTGCTGCGGCAGATCGTCGAGCTGCGCAAACCCGTCGTCGCCCGGGTGACCGGACACGTACGCGCGGGCGGCCTCGGCCTGCTGGGCGCCTGCGACATCGCGGCCGCCTCAGCCGCGGCCACCTTCGCCTTCACCGAAGTACGCATCGGCGTCGCGCCCGCCGTCATCTCCCTGCCCCTGCTGCCCCGCGCGGACCCCCGCGCACTCGCCCGTTACTACCTCACCGGCGAACGCTTCGACGCCGGCGAGGCCGTACGCACCGGTCTGCTCACCGCGGCCGGCGACGACGTCGACGAGGTGCTCGCACCCGTGCTCGACGGAATGCGCCGGGCCTCGCCCCAGGGCCTGGCAGAGACCAAACAACTGCTCACGGCTACTGTGCTGGAAACCTTCGACCGGGACGCGGCCGACCTGACCGCGCTCTCGGCCCGGCTGTTCTCCTCCCCGCAGGCCCGCGAGGGGATGACGGCCTTCCTCGAACGACGGGATCCCGCATGGGTGGTGTGAACGCGGCATGGTGGTGAGCACGGTCGAACGCGTCCCCAAGCAGGACCGCAGCCGGGCCACCCGGCAGCGGCTCCTCGAGGCCGCCGTGGCCTGCCTCGCCGCACACGGCTGGGCCGGCTCCACGGTCTCGGTCGTCGCCGAACGGGCCGGCGTCTCCCGGGGCGCCGCCCAGCACCACTTCCCGACCCGGGAGGACCTGTTCACGGCCGCCGTCGAGTACGTCGCCGAAGAGCGGTCCACCGCGATACGGGCCCTGTTCCCGCAGGGCGCCGCCGACCGGCGCGCGGTGGTTGCCGCCCTCGTCGACCTGTACACCGGGCCGCTGTTCCGCGCCGCCCTGCACCTGTGGGTCGCCGCGTCCAACGAGGACCAGCTGCGCCCGCGTGTGACGGAACTGGAAGCCCGCGTCGGCCGCGAGACCCACCGCATCGCCGTCGACCTGCTCGACGCCGACGAATCCCGCCCCGGCGTCCGCGAAACCGTCCAGGGCCTGCTCGACATGGCCCGTGGCCTCGGCCTCGCGAACCTGCTCACCGACGACGCGGTACGCCGGGAGCGGGTGGTGGCCCAGTGGGCGGCGCTGCTGGAGGAGACGCTGGGCTGAGGGCGTACCGTCACACGACCGGGAACGACGCCGCACACGCATCGCAGGCCCCGCAGTACCCTTGCCCCATGCTTCCGATGCTTGTCCGACGCCGGCACGTGGACTACGTGCGCGTCACGAGCATGGGCTGTCGGCGTTCTGCCTGATCCAGCCCCCTTTCTCCTCCCTCCTGTGGCACCCGGGGCTCCGCCCTACCCTCGGCGGGCCCGTGCCCCGTACACCTTGCGGACGCATTCCATGACGAACCCGTCGTACGACCAGCTCCCGATCATCGACCTCTCCGCGGCCGACCGTGGCCCCCAGGCGCGGGCGCTGCTTCGCGCACAGCTCCACAGCGCCGCCCACGACGTGGGCTTCTTCCAGCTCGTCGGCCACGGCATCACCAGAGCCGAGACCGACGCCCTGCTCGGTGCCATGCACGCCTTCTTCGCCCTCCCCGAAGCCGACCGCCTCGCCCTCGACAACGTCAACTCGCCCCACTTCCGCGGCTACACCCGGACCGGCGACGAACGCACCGGCGGCACCCGAGACTGGCGCGACCAGCTCGACATAGGCGCGGAACGTCCCGCCCGCACCCCGGGCCCGGGCGAGCCCGCCTACTGGTGGCTCCAGGGCCCGAACCAGTGGCCCGCATCCCTCCCCGAGCTGCGCACCGCCGCCCTCGCCTGGATCGAGCGGCTCAGCGGGGTCGCTCGGCGGCTGCTGCACGAACTGCTCGCCGCGATCGGCGCACCCCCCGGCTTCTACGACCCGGTCTTCGGCGACCGCGCCCACCCCCACCTCAAGCTCGTGCGCTATCCCGGCAGCGCCGGAGACGGCGCGGACCAGGGCGTCGGCGCGCACAAGGACTACGGCTTCCTCACCCTGCTGCTCCAGGACCGGATCGGTGGACTCCAGGTGCAGCGCGAGGACGGACGGTTCCACGATGTGCCACCACTCGACGGGGCGTTCGTCGTCAACCTGGGCGAACTGCTGGAAGTGGCGACCGACGGCTACCTGATCGCGACCAACCACCGGGTCGTCAGCCCGCCCGGTGCCACCGAGCGGTTCTCCGTGCCGTTCTTCTACAACCCGCGCCTGGACGCCCGCGTCGAACCGCTGCCCTTCCCGCACGCCTCCACCGCGCCTGGCATCACCGACGACCCGGCCAACCCGCTGTTCGCCGAGTACGGCTTCAACGAGCTCAAGGGCAAACTCCGGGCACACCCGCTGGCAGCGGAACGGCATCACGCGGACCTGCTCAGCCCCGCGTGACGCCGGACGGCCCCGCGCCCCTTCAGGGGCGCGGGGCCGTATCGACATGCGACTTCGCCGCATGGGCGCGGCCGGCCGGAACCGGCCCGCAGCCGGCCCCGGTCCTCCCGCGGAGCGACTAATGCGCGATGTCCGCGTACCCCTCGATCTCCTGAGGGCCGCGCGGACCGGGTCCGACATAGCGCGCGGACGGGCGTACCAGGCGGCCCGTGCGCTTCTGCTCCAGGATGTGTGCCGACCATCCCGCCGTACGGGCACAGGTGAACATCGACGTGAACATGTGCGCCGGGACGTCCGCGAAGTCCAGGACGATCGCCGCCCAGAACTCCACGTTCGTCGCCAGAACACGGTCCGGGCGACGGTTGTGCAGCTCCTCCAGGGCCGCCTTCTCCAGCGCCTCCGCGATCTCGAAGCGCGGGGCACCCAGTTCCTGGGCCGTACGGCGCAGCACGCGCGCCCGCGGATCCTCCGCCCGGTACACCCGGTGACCGAATCCCATCAGCCGCTCGCCCTGGTCGAGTGCCTGCTTCACATACGCCTCCGCGTCACCGGTGCGCTCGATCTCCTCGATCATGCCGAGCACACGGGAGGGCGCACCGCCGTGCAGCGGCCCTGACATGGCACCCACCGCACCGGAGAGCGCCGCGGCCACGTCCGCACCCGTGGACGCGATGACCCGCGCCGTGAAGGTGGACGCGTTCATGCCGTGCTCGGCGGCCGACGTCCAGTAGGCGTCCACGGCCGCGACGTGCTTCGGGTCCGGCTCCCCCCGCCAGCGGATCATGAACCGCTCCACGACGGAGTGCGCCTTGTCGATCTCGCGCTGCGGCACCATCGGCAGACCCTGGCCGCGGGCCGACTGGGCGACATACGACAGTGCCATGACGGCAGCGCGCGCCAGGTCCTCACGGGCCTGCTCGGCATCGATGTCCAGGAGCGGTTTCAGGCCCCACACCGGGGCCAGCATGGCGAGCGCCGACTGCACGTCCACGCGGATGTCACCGGAGTGCACCGGAATCGGGAACGGCTCGGCGGGCGGCAGCCCGGGGTTGAAGGCGCCGTCGACGAGCAGCCCCCAGACGTTGCCGAACGAGACATGGCCCACCAGGTCCTCGATGTCGACGCCCCGGTACCTCAGGGCCCCGCCCTCCTTGTCCGGTTCGGCGATCTCCGTCTCGAACGCGACGACTCCTTCGAGTCCGGGTACGAAGTCGGACATCAGGCGGCTCCTCGTGATGTGTGCGGCGGATGTGGTCTGTGGGGATCCCGTCGGCCCCGTCCATGGGCCACGGGGCGGACCGTGCGGTGGACGTCAGCTGCCGGGAAGGCTTGCCGCCCCGGCTCCGCGGTCACTGACGAAAGACTCGCGGTCCGAAACGGTCACCCGGGTGATGCCCCGATCGGTCGGCGGTCACCCGCCCCGACCGGCATCTGCACGATATCCCCGAGTGCCACCTTTGGGGAGAGCTTGCGGCACTCAGTGCCACGCAGTGATGAACCACACCCCCATCCGAAGTGCCAGGGCCGTGCGGCAAGATGACCGCGTGACCGACCGCTTCCCCGACGAACCCGCACCCGAACCCTCGTCCGAACCTCCCGTCCACCCCTCCGCCAAATCCACCGCGGAGCCGGTCCTCGAATCCATCGTCGAACGCGCGGCCGCGGGCCCTGCCGAAGACCTGGCCACCGACCCCGCCGCGATGCGCGCGCACTACCGCGCCGAGGGACTCGACGAGCCGTCGCTCGCCCCCCACCCCATGGACCAGTTCGCCCGCTGGTTCAAACAGGCCGCCCAGGCATCCGTGGCGGGAATGATCTACGAACCGAACGCCATGGTCGTCTCCACGGCGGACGCGGACGGTCGCCCCAGCTCACGCACGGTCCTGATGAAGCAGTACGACGAACAGGGCTTCGTCTTCTACACCAACTACGACTCCGGCAAGGCCCGCGACCTGGCGGCCAACCCCCACGTCTCGCTGCTCTTCCCCTGGCACCCGATGGCCCGCCAGGTGATCGTCACCGGCACCGCCCGCCGCACCGGCCGCGACGAGACCGCCGCCTACTTCCGCACCCGGCCACACGGCTCCCAGCTCGGGGCCTGGGCCAGCGCCCAGTCCTCGGTCATCCCCTCGCGAGCCGAACTCGACACCGCATACGAGGAGCTGAGCGCCCGCTACCCCGAGGGCTCCCAGGTCCCGGTCCCGCCGAACTGGGGCGGCTTCCGCATCACCCCCCGGACGGTCGAGTTCTGGCAGGGCCGCGAAAACCGTCTCCACGACCGCCTCCGCTACGTTGCGCAACCGGACGGCTCGTGGCAGGTGGAACGGTTGAGCCCCTGAGAGTGCCCACACACGCAGACGACCCGCGAGCTCAGGTCCCCCGCCTGACGGCGGAGGAGCCGGCCGGACGTACCGGCGAGCTCGCGGGTCGGGTGACTGCGTTGGATTAGGCCGGCTGCGCGTATCTCGCACGCGCTGGTCCGGCGCCGAACCGAGTACGACGGCGGGCCACTAGCCCGCAGTCACCTCTTCCGTCCGGTATTCATACATCTGCCGAACCACCTCCTTTCCGAAGTAACAGCCACCCTAAGAACCGGTCGGGCCAGGAGCAACCGTTTTTCCCGGAAGTTGGTGGACCGAATTCCGGACGGCCGCCATATCCGCCGTTCACACCGTGAGCACCCGGTCCAGAAACGGTTCGACAGCCGCCCGCCACGCCTCCGGCTGGTCGTAGTGGACGAGGTGGCCGGCGTCGGCGACCTCCGCGTACTGGCCGTGGGGCAGGACGCGCACCATTTCCTGGGCCTCGGCACGGCCCAGCTCGCCGTCCAGGCCGCGGACGACGAGGGCCGGGCACTGCACCTGGGCCAGCTCCTCCCAGTGCGCGTCGTACACCCAGGTCTGGCGTGACTTCAGCATCTGCTCCGGTTCGAAGACGGGTCGCCAGCCGTCCTCGGACTCGGTCATCACCTCGGCGTAGAACTCGCCGCGGGCCGGGTTCGGACGCTCCACCCAGGGGTCGTCCTCGCCGAACCACTTCCGTACGTCGGCGAGCGTGGCGAAGGGGAGGGGCCAGGACTTGAACCACTTCTCCCACTCGCGCTGCGTGGCGGCGCCGAGCGCGGAGGCCCGCATGTCGGAGATGATCAGGCCACGTACCAGCTCGGGGCGCTTGGCGGCGAGCTGCCAGGCGGTCAGCGCGCCCATGGCGTGGCCGATGAGGACGGCCGGGGCGAGGTCGAGCTGTTCGAGGGCGGCCTCGGCGTCGTCGATGTAGGCCTCGCGGGTGTACTCGCCTTCGGGAGGCTTGTCGCTCTGGCCGTGGCCGCGCTGGTCGAGTGCGATGCCGCGGTGGCGTTCGGAGAGCCAGCGGGCTGTGGGCGCCCAGTGCGAGGCGCGTCCCATGAGCCCGTGCAATAACAGCACACCGGGCGCCCGCTCACTCTCCCCGGTCTTGGGAGGGTCGGCGAACTCCCACGCGGCGAGGCGTACGCCGCCCGCTCCGGTCACATCGATGCGCCGCACCATCCTCTTGGCACCCCCCTGCTTTTGCCCGGACCGCTTGCTCGTGCTCCGAGCGACTGGGTCCACGCGCTCGTCGTACTGCCGCTGTCGTACTGCTGGTCCTGCTGGTTCGCTGATCACCGCTGCCGCCCGGTGTCGCGCTTGCGGTGGTGTCTGCTGCTCGTTCTGTCACGGGACGCGCTCGTTGGTACAGCGCACGGTCCGGTGGGACCGTCACCCCCACGCTATCGAATGACTATTCGAAAATGCCGATTCTGGAGGCAACACCCCTCCTTCGAGTGACCTCCCTCGAGGATTGGCAGCCGCATCCGCGGGGAGATCTTCAGCGGGAGGCGGACCGCTCGGGGAAAAACGGTCCGAGGGGGACGACCCTGAGAGCTCGGGGCTCCGGGTCGAAACAGGGGAGGACAGGCCCCGGCGCCTCAGGGCGCCGGGGCCCTTCCCATGACTACGGCACATCCTCCCGCCCCCTCCCTGATCAGGCGACAGCGCTGTCACCCTCCGCCCAGGCGCCCACCGGTCATATGCCTCATGCGACAGCCTCGCATGCGAACGGCCCGAACGCTGCGATTCCGCACACTGAATCTTGAATTCAGCCGGAACGCGGAAGCGTCACAACAGCCTCTGGGATCACGTGAGTTGACGGGCACCGGAGTGTCCCGACGGTGCCTTGTGGATCTTCGGGGGCCTAGCGCTTGGCTACGAAGACGTGGGACGCGACGTCCGACTCCAGCTCGGCCGCCTCGCCGCCGCTGCCGACCAGGACCCCGCCCGCGGACTCCGTCACGCTGACCACCGAGCCGGGCTGCACGCCCGCCCGCCGCAGCGTGTACATCAGCTGCGCATCCGTCTGGATGGGCTCGCCGATGCGTCGCACGACGACGGTCTTGCCGTCCGAGCCCGGGTCCAGGTCGGCCAGCGACACCATGCCCTCGTCCAGGAACGGGTCGGCGCCGTCCTTCTCGCCCAGCTCTTCAAGGCCCGGGATCGGGTTTCCGTACGGAGACTCGGTGGGGTGACGCAGCAACTCCAGGACGCGGCGCTCGACCGCCTCACTCATCACGTGCTCCCAGCGACACGCCTCGGCGTGCACCTGCTCCCACTCGAGGCCGATCACGTCGACCAGCAGACATTCGGCGAGACGGTGCTTGCGCATCACGCGGGTGGCGAGGCGGCGGCCCTCGCCCGTGAGCTCGAGGTGACGGTCCGCGGCGACCGACACCAGCCCGTCGCGCTCCATGCGCGCCACCGTCTGGCTGACCGTCGGGCCGCTCTGGTCGAGCCGCTCGGCGATCCGGGCGCGCATGGGGACCACGCCTTCCTCTTCCAGCTCGAGGATGGTGCGGAGATACATCTCCGTGGTGTCGATCAGTCCGGACATTCGTGCCCCTTGATGAGATCTGCCGGAGGCTCACCGGCGTGTGCGCTGGCCCTGGACTCAATTCTGACGCATGCCACTGACAACCGTGGAGCGGCGACGAAACCGGGGGCCACGGATGCCGGCCCGTCCCCGGGGGCGGCCGCTCGGCCCGCAACGGCCTGGCCGTATTGACATCCCACTGGTCCAGACCGCAACGTGATCCGCGACACGGGCCGTCACGGGCGCCGGTGCGTGGTCGGTGGGCTGTGGTCGCCGTCCGCGGGGAACGACACCGAGACTTCGAAGGGGCGTCGCCGATGAGCGGGGAGCCGAGTGGGGGGAAGCCGCGGGGCGGGAGTGAGCTGGCCGGGCGGTTCTTCGACGCGGCGATCGGGCTGCTGCAGCGGGTGCGGGACGAGGACGCGGAGCCGATCGCTGCCGCGGGCACCCTGATCGCGGACACCGTCGCGTCCGGCGGCCGGCTGTTCGCGTTCGGCGCCGGGCACTCCTCGCTGGCCGCGCAGGACCTGGTGTACCGCGCGGGCGGCCTCGCCCTGATGAATCTGCTCGCGGTTCCCGGCGTGGTCGGCGTCGACGTCATGCCGGCGACCCTGGGCTCCGCGTTGGAGCGGGTCGAGGGGCTGGCGGGCGCGGTCCTCGACTCCAGCCCCCTCCGGGCCGGCGACCTGCTGGTGATCGTCTCCCTGTCGGGCCGCAACGCGCTCCCCGTCGAGATGGCGATGAACGCCCGTGCGCTCGGCGTCAAGGTCATCGGGGTGACCTCGGTGGCATACGCCTCGGAGACGAAGTCGCGGCACGCCTCCGGCACGTACCTCAAGGACCACTGCGACATCGTCCTCGACTCGAAGATCGCGGTGGGCGACGCGGTGCTCAGCGTCGACACCGTCCCCGCCCCGTTCGCCCCGGCCTCGACGGTCGTCACCGCGGCGCTGCTCCAGGCGGTCATGGCGACGGCCGCGGGCGCCCTCGCGGACCGCGGCATCGAACCGCCCCTGCTGAGGTCGGGGAATGTCGACGGCGGCCACGAGTGGAACGGCCGGGTGATGCGGGAGTACGGCGACCGGATCTTCTACCGACAGGCGTAGTCGCCCACGGAGGCGGCAGTCGCGCCGCTGTCGTACCCGGTCATATCGTCCATACCGGTCATGCGCGTCGTGTCGCTCGGGCCCACGCCCGGCGCCTACACCTCCGCAGCCGCCCCCGACATGTCGGCCAGGTCGAGCGCGGCGGCGATCCGTGCGGCGACGTCCTCGCCGTACTGCGCGTCGGAGCGTTCGAACCGGCTGCGCCCCGCCCCGCGCAGGAACGTCACCACGCCCAGGGTCCGGCCGCGGCTGCGCAGCACCGTACACAGTGCGTGCACCGCGTCCGCGGGCCACTGCCGGGCGAGCGCCCACTCGCGTGCCTGTTCCGGGTCGACATTCCCCGCGCCGGCCCGTACGGATCCGGCGCGCGCCACGCACTGCAGGGCCGGATGCCTCTCGCCGTACCGCACGGGCAGCCCCGCCTTCCCGGTGAGCACGCTCGGCCCGGGCGTGCCGGACGGCGTCTCGACGGCCCGTACCAGCCGTACCGGGCCCTCCCCGTCCGCCACCACCGAACCGCCCATCACCCGGTCGATCAGCGCGTGATCGGCGAATCCGGCGAGCGCGAAGTCCAGATGGACGGTGGCCGCCTCCCCGGGGTCCTCGCATTCGGCCGCGGCCCGTGCGGCGCGGTGCAGTTGGTTGGAGCGGAAGCGCAGCAGTGCCGCCTCCTGTTCGGTCTGCTTGGTCTCGGTGACGTCCTGGAACAGCCACCCCACGCCCAGCGGAACCGGTTCTTCCGCAAGGGGTGAGGACAGTCGCAGGAACCCGCTGCGCCAGCACCGCCGCTTCTCGCCCTCGGCCGTCCGTACGCTCACCCACATCTCGGCGGGAGCGGGCGGGGCGCCCTCGGCGAGCACATGGGTCAGCGCGCTCTCCAGCTCCTCGACACCTTGGGAGAGCAGGTCTCCGAGGGGCCGCCCGAGCACGGCCGTGCGCCCGATGCCCAGGGCACGGGCCGCGTGGGCGTTGACGACGGCGGGCCGCAGGTCCGCGTCCACGAGCACGACACCCCAGCTCGCGTCCTCGAACAGGGCCTCGCTCAGCGCGATGGACCGCTCCAGATCGATCTGCGCGTGGACCTCGCTGAAGGCGCAGTAGACCCCGGCGGGCTTCCCGTCGGGTCCCCGCACCGCCGCGGACTGGGTCCGGACGAGCACCCGCCCGCCCTCCTTGGTGAGAAGCGCGAACTCGTGCACCTGACGGCCGAGGGCGTCCATCGCGGACATCAGCCGCCCCTGGACCTCGGCGGCGTCGGCGGTCCGCACGGCCCACCCGGCGAATCCGCGGCGGCCCACCGCTTCGGCCGCGGACCACCCGAGAATCCGCTCGGCCTCCCTGTTCCAGTGGGTCACGACTCCGGAGGCGTCGAAGGCGCACAGGGCCGCGTCCATGCCGTCGAGGAGCGCGGCGAGAAGATCAGAACCGTCCCGTTCGGGCTCGCCCGGCCCCAGTTCGTCCGTGGTCCCACTACGCCGGGAAGCACTCACCTGAACCCCCTGCAGGCTGCTCCGTCGCACGTACGGCGCGTTCGTCCGCTCACTCGCAATCATTCAACTCGAACGTGACGCAGCGCACGTCTGCTTCCCAAAAGATTGGAGGAATCGTTGCACCCCGGATGTGCGCCCCATCCGGCTCTCTAGCCCTTGCTGACCGCCGCCAGGATCTCCGGCAGCCGTCCGGCCGTGCGCGGTGCGGCGAGGCGCAGGCCGAGCAGCGTGATCAGCGCGCCGTAGGCGGCGCCCGCCGGCAGCAGCAGCCAGGTCCACTCGTCGCCGCCCGAGGCGACGTTCAGCCAGATGGTCGCCGCGATCACGGGAGCGGTCAGCAGGGCGGCCGAGACCATGCCGCCGAGGATGGAGATCCAGGCGAGCCCGGCCTGCCCGGGGACCACGTTCTTGTAGCCCTCCTGCGGGATGGAGTAGGGGAAGCGGGCCGAGGACCAGGCGCCGGTGGCCAGCATCGCGCCGAGCAGCGCGAAGGACAGCCCGAGCACCTCGGGCAGCTTCGGCCAGGCGCCGAGGAGCGCGGTCGTCACGACCGTGACGACGGTGGCGTACGGCAGCGTGATCAGCAACAGTGCCAGTGCCCGGCCGCGCAGTTCGGCGTAGGCGTCCCGGGGGGAGGAGATCGTCATCGCGACCATCCAGAACGCGGACGTGTCCTGTCCGAACTGGTTGTACATCTGGATGCCGAGCATCCCGGCCGCGAAGCAGGCGAAATAGATGGAGCCGGTGCCCTGGAGGGCGTTGAAGGCCGGGACGATCAGACCGATCGCGAGCGAGGTCACCCATGCCGCCTTGGTCTTGGGATCACGCCAGACATAGCGCAGACTGCGCTCCATCACGGTGCCGGTGCGACCCGCGGGCAGCAGCCGGGACAGGCCCGTCGAGGTGCGCTCCCGGGGACCCGGTTCGGCGGCCTGGAGCGTGGACTGGTCCGGCGAGGTCATCAGTTTCGTCAGGCTGCGCGACCACAGGGTCAGCAGTCCCGCCGACGCGGCTGCGCTCAGCGCGAGTTGGGCGACGGCGGCACCGTACGAACCGCGGCTGACGGAGTCCACGGCCCCGATCGCGGAGGCGGGCGGGACCCAGCGCAGCACGTCCCCCGCCGGGTCGAGCGGGGACAGTCCGGCCGACCCCAGGCGCTGCGCACCGAAGTTGACGAGCTGCGCCCCGACGGCCACGACGAGTCCGCTCAGGACGGCCAGGTCCCGGCCCTTGCGGCTGGTCAGCAGCCGGATGTTGGCGACGGCGACGGCCCGTGCGAGCGCCACGCAGACCAGCAGCGTGAGGACGACGGCGACGACGGCGGTGCCGTACGCGGCCGCCCCGTGCGCCAGGGAGATCACCGAACCGGTCAACAGGCAGAGCGTGAAGAGGGGGCCGATGCCGACCATGGATGCCGCCAGCAGGGCCCGGACCAGGGGCCCCGGGCGCAGCGGCAGCATCACCAGGCGGCTCGGGTCGAGCGTCTCGTCGCCGCTGGGGAAGAACAGCGGCATCACCGCCCAGCCGAGCGCCAGGATCTCGACGAGCAGAACCGCGATGGTGGCGGCGTGCGCGGTGCCGCGCAGGGCGATCAGGCCGAGCAGTTGCAGGGCGGCGATCAGGAGGACGAAGACGACGGACGTGAGGTACGCGGCCCGTCGGCCGGCGGACTGCCGCAGCCCGTTGCGCAGCAGGGACAGCTTGAGCCGTACGACGGTGGGGGTGAGGCCCACGGCGTTCATCGGGCGCCGCCGCCGAGCCAGTTGAGGTCGGTGCCCGCGGTGCGGGCGCGCGCGCCGACCAGTTCCAGGAACGCCTGCTGCAGGGTGGGCGCGGCGCCGCGTACCTCGGCGAGCGGCCCGTGCGCGCGGATGCGTCCCGCGGCCATGACCGCCACCCAGTCGCACAGCGACTCGACCAGCTCCATGACGTGGGAGGAGAAGACGACGGTGGCGCCGGAGGCGGTGTACCGCTCCAGGACGCCGCGGATGGTCTGCGCGGAGACCGGGTCGACGCCCTCGAACGGCTCGTCGAGAAAGAGGATTTCGGGGTTGTGGAGAAGGGCGGCGGCCAGCCCGATCTTCTTGCGCATGCCGGTCGAGTAGTCGACGACGAGCTTGTGCTGGGCCCCGGCCAGATCGAGGACGTCGAGGAGCTGGGTGGCCCGCTTGTCGACCTCGGCGCCGGGGAGCCCGCGCAATCTGCCCGTGTAGGCGAGGAGTTCGCGCCCGGAGAGGCGTTCGAAGAGCCGTAGTCCTTCGGGCAGGACGCCGATGCGGCCCTTCACCTCGACCGGGTCGCGCCACACGTCGTGCCCGACGACCTCGACGGTGCCCTGGTCGGGCCTCAGCAGCCCGGTGACCATGGACAGGGTGGTGGTCTTTCCGGCCCCGTTCGGTCCGACGAGCCCGATGAACCGCCCGGCAGGCAGATCGAGGTCGATCCCGGCGACGGCGACCTGCTCCCCGAACCGCTTCCAGAGCCCCTGCACCCGTACGGCGGCCACACCCGCCCGTGCTCCCTCGGTCATAGGAGCACCCTACGGGGGAGGAGCGCCCCTTCAAGGAGCACTGGGCGGCGGCATCGTGCGGCTTCGCCGCGCGGGCGCGGGCAATCAGGAACGCACCGCAGCCGCCGCACATCGGCTAACGGGCAGGACGGACCGCGAGGGCTTACCGATCCCGCCCGCACGCGTACGCCAACGGCGAGATCAGCTCCTCCGCATCCGGCAGCCATCGGTTCGCGGGCGTCGGCCGGCAGACCCACTGCACGGCCCCCCGCGTCACGTACCGCGTGGGCGGCGCGGCCACATACGCACCCTCGCCCAGAGTGACCAGGTCGAGGGAGGAGGGAGTCCAACCCAGATTCCGCATCAGGTCGGGGGCCTTCGCCGACGCGCCCGGAAGCACGAAGAACTGCATGCGCCGGTCCGGCGTCAGGGTCACGGGACCGAGCGTCAGCTCCATGCGCTCCATGCGCGCGAGCGCGAGGAAGCCGGCGGTCTCCGGCACGTCGATCGCATCGAAGGTGCGCCCGGTGGGCAACAGGATCGAGGCGGTCGGCTGCTTGGACCACAGGCGGCGCACGACGGTCGCACTGCCGGTCGCCTGCGTCGCCCAGTCCTCACGCGCCGGGTGCGCACCCGGCGCGGAGCAGGCGGGCTGACCGCAGGAGCAGCGGCGCATCCCGTCCACGGCTTCCAGCCAGGTCCCGGGAAACACGTCCCAGTGACGTTCCTCGGCGTAACGTACGGCGGCTTCCAGGAGCGAATCGCCGCGCGGCTTCGGGATGGGGGCAGCTTCAGGGCCCGCGATGGTCTCTTCCACGATGAGCTCAACTCCAGCGGTCACGGGGGGTTACGCCCCCTCTCCCGGTGCCATCACCCGGGCTGGTAACGCCTTTTGGGCATGCCCTTTTTGTCCCACATGCGCGGGGGAGGAGCATCGCCTGTGCGGGTGGGGCGCACGGGTGCACGAGCGGGGGCGCGCAAGAGGAACGGCAGCGGGGGCTGGGTAACCACGTGGGGGACACGGCATCAGTCTTTACCCCGGCAATCCGTGCATGTCTCGCATTAGAGATATGTCTGCTGGGCATCGATCTTCAAGGCCGGATCCCTTCGGTGCACAGAAGAAGTGTTCCCGGAGCCCGGCCGCTGAAGACACGTCAACTCGGTGCGTGAGCAGGCACCGCAGCCACCAGGCGAACCGAACCATGGATATGGGGGTGCGCATGGCCGCAAGGCCTCTCGTCGCGCGGCAGCCGAACGAACGGCTGCAGGCGCTCATTCAGGAAGCGGGCTGCTCGAACGCGGGGCTCGCCCGCCGGGTCAACATGTGCGGAGCGGAACACGGCCTCGATCTGCGCTACGACAAGACGTCGGTGGCCCGCTGGCTGCGTGGACAGCAGCCGAGGGGCCGAGCGCCGGCGATCATCGCCGAGGCGCTCGGCCGCAAGCTGGGGCGTACGGTCACGATCGACGAGATCGGCATGGCCAACGGCAAGAACCTCGCCTCGGGCGTGGGCCTGCAGTTCTCGCCGACGGTGCTCGGCGCCATCGAGCAGGTCTGCGAGCTGTGGCGCAGCGACGTCGGCCGCCGTGACTTCCTCTCCGGTTCCTCGGTCGCCGCGTCGGCGCTCGTCGAGCCGAGCCGTGACTGGCTGATCTCTGCGCCGGATTCGCAGGTCGCGCGCTCGGCGGGGCCGCGGGTGGGGCGGTCGGACGTGGCCGCGGTGCGCGCGATGACCCAGGCGCTGGTCGAACTGGACCACCAGTTCGGCAGCGGGCATGTGCGGCCGGTGGTCGTGCACTACCTCAACAGCGTCGTGTCGGGCCTGCTCGCGGGCTCGTACCGGGACGCCGTGGGGCGCGAACTCTTTGCTGCCGTCGCACGCTTGACGGAGCTGGCCGGGTACATGGCCATCGACACCGGGCAGCCCGGACTCGCCCAGCGGTACTACATCCAGGCACTGCGGCTCGCTCAGGCGGCGGGCGACCGTGGGTACGGCGGCTATGTCCTCGCCGCCTCCATGAGCCACCTCGCGGCGCAGCTCGGAAACCCGCGTGAGATCGCGCAGTTGGCGCGCGCGGCCCAGGAAGGGGCGCGGGGGCGGGTGACACCGCGTGCGGAGGCGATGTTCTACGCCGCCGAGGCACGGGGACACGCTCTGATGGGCGACGCGCGGGCCGCTCAGATCGCGTCGGGGCGCGCGGTCACGGCGCTGGAGGGGGCCGACGCGGCGTCCGGGGACGACCCGGCGTGGATCGCTCACTTCGACCAGGCGTACCTGGCGGACGAGCTGGCGCACTGCCACCGCGACCTGGGGCAGGCCGAGGCGGCGGCGCGCTGCGCGGAGGAGTCCCTTGCCGGGCACCCAGAGTCGCGGGCCCGGCGCCGGGCGATCGGTTATGTGCTGCTCGCCACGGCGCAGGTGCAGCAGCGCGAGGTGGAACAGGCCTGTCACACGGGTCTGAAGGCCGTGCAACTGCTCGGCACGCTGCGGTCCGATCGCGGCGCCGAATATCTGGAGGACTTCCAGCAGCGGTTGGAGCCGTATCGGGAAGAGGCGGTGGTACGGGAGTTCGGGGCGCGGCTGGATCTGGCGGCAGCGGCGTAGGGCTCCGGCGGAGGCCACGCAGTGCTCCGCCCCTTCGGGGGGACCCCCTTACGAGGTGCCGCCTTCGGCGTGAAGCCCCGGAAAACGTGGGGTGTTCGGCGGGCGAAGGGGTCGGGAAGGGCATCAGCAGCGTCCCGCGCGACGGTTTTGTTACCGCGGTCACATGGGTACGAGGTCACGCCCTGTGCTGCGTGGCACCGGGTTGCGGGGACCCGGTAGCGTGAGCCGACGATTCCCAAGGTCCCCCATTCGTAGGAGTCCCGGTGACGCAGAGTGGACAGGGCGAGGAGCCCTCGGCGCGGCCCGCGCGCGAAGGCATCGTGCTGCCCTCCGACGGCGGCGAGCCCCTGCTGCCGGGCCAGACGGGTGGCGCGAACGGTTCCGCGGTTCCGGCAGGCGGCGGTGGTGCGGCTCCCTTGGGCGGTTCCGGCGGTCATGGCGCCCCGGCGGGCGGTCAGACCTGGGGCCAGCCGTGGGGGCCGGGGCAGGCGGCCCGGACACCTCCGCCCGGCCAGGGCTGGGGCGGCGACGCGGCACAGCACTGGGACGCGCCCCAGCAGCCCGGGTCGGCGCCCGCACCGGAGTGGGGTGCTCCGGCCTGGGGCGGGGCTCCCGCCTCCCAGCAGCCGGGGCAGCCGCTGCCGCCGCAGGCACCCATATCCGCCGGGCCGCTGCCGCCCGAGGGCGCGCAGGCGCCGTCGTACGGCATGGACGGACAGGTCGCGCCCCAGGGCGTGCAGCACTTTCAGCAGGGCGCACACTCCCTGCCGCATGCCACGCACTCCGCGCCCCTGCCCCCCGCGGCGGGCCCCGCGCCCCTCCCGTCCGCCGCGGACGAGGGCGCGACGCAGTACATCCCGCCGGTGACCGCTGCGGCCGGCGGAGACCCGACGCAGTATCTCCCGCCCGTCGCCGCCGCTGCCGACGAGGCGGCGACCCAGTACATCCCGCCCGTCGGGCCGGGGGCGCTGCCGCCGGAGACGCCCACGGACGACGCGACGCGGTTCCTCGGCCGTGGCGGGGGCTCCCCTGCCGCCGGTCCGCTGCCGCCCGCCGGCCCCGACGCACAAGCCACGCAGTACATCCCGCCCGTGCCCGGACAGCCGGGCCCGGCGCCGTACGGGATGGGCCCGGGCACGCCCGGCGGCGACCGGCACACCCCGGCCGAGTTCGACAACCTCTTCCGCAACGACGCGGGCGGCCCCGATGCCACCCAACATCTGCCGCGGTTCGACGCGCCGGGCGCGCCGGGCGCTCCCGTGGGTCGGTCGGCCGGACGGCGCGCCGGCGACGGGGGCGGCCGAAGCCGCTCGCGTGTGCCGCTCATCGCGGCCGTCGGAGTGGGCATCGCCGTCCTCGGCATCGGAGCCGGCGCCCTGCTCAGCAGTGGTGGCGGCACCGACGGCAAGAACGACAACAGCAAGAACGTCTCGGCGACCGGCCCGGCCGCGGACGCCTCGGCGTCGGGCTCCACCGACTCCGCCAAGGAGCAGGCCGTCGCGCTCGACAAGCTCCTCGCCGACAGCGGCAACAGCCGCGACTCGGTGATCAAGGCGGTCGCCGAGGTCAAGGCCTGCCAGAACCTCGGTCAGGCGGCCACCGACCTGCGGAACGCGGCCAAGCAGCGCAGCGACCTGGTCACGCGGCTGTCCGGGCTCGCGGTCGACCAGCTCCCCGGCCACGGTGAGCTGACCACCGCGCTCACCAACGCGTGGAAGGCGTCCGCGTCCGCCGACACCCACTACGCCGCCTGGGCCGACCAGGTCTCGGGCAACAAGAAGGGGTGCAGGAAGGGCCAGGCCCGCACCACCGGACAGACCGCGGCGGGCAACCAGGCCAGCGGCACGGCAAGCGGCCAGAAGGTGAAGGCCGCCCGGCTGTGGAACACCATCGCCCAGAAGTACGGTCTGACCCAGCGCCAGCCGACCCAGCTGTGAGCACGGCGGGGTGTGCCGCTCCGGAACCGTTCGACGCGGGAGCGGCACACCCCGTGTGCCGCCTTGTCCGGCCGTCCTACTGCGTCGTCGAGCTCTCCAGCGTCTTCGACACGTTCACGAAGCCTTTGCGCGCGGCCACCAGCTGCCCCCCGCGCACCACCTGGAGGGTCACGTCCGAGTTGATCAGGCGCGGGTAGTCGACGACCGCGGTCAGGTCCTGGAAGCGCCAGCGCAGGGGCGGGGTGAGGCCGCCCGTGTCGACCTTGAGGCCGTCGTCGAGGGCCGAGCGGATGGTGCTCGCGGACACCTCGCCGCCGCCGAGCGACTCGATGACCTTCTTCAGGACCATGTACGCGATCCATGTGGTCTGCACGCCCGCGTCCGCCGGATCGATCCGGTTGTCGCCGAAGGCCTCCTCGCGGATGACCTTCTTCATCGGATCCCAGCGGGGGTCGGTCGCCTCCGGATACCAGCTGGTGACGTACGCCCCTTCGTAGGGGCTCGAGCCGCCGCCCGACTGGTTGATGACCGACTGGTCGACACTGCCGAGCACGGAACCGGTGCGCACCGACGGGTATTCGCTGCTCAGGCGGCGGAAGGAGTCCATGAAGGTGCCGGTGCGCTGGTCGAGCGAGGGCACCACGCACCCCTTGTTCTGCGGGTCCGCGGTCGCCTTCTGCAGCGCCTGCTGGGCCTGGGGGTCGAACGCGGTGGCGTCCTCGGCGGCGCGCACGTCGGCGGCCGGCGCGTGGTCGGCCGCCTTCAGCCCGGAGTCGAGCAGCACGGGCAGCTGGTCGCCGGCGACGGTGTCCGGACGTACCAGCGCGACGGCCCCGCAGTTCTTGCCGAGTTCCTCACCGAGTCCGGCCAGCAGCGCGGGCTGGCCGCCGTTGACGGGGTAGGAGAGCACGCTCTTGAACTCGTCGTCGGTCAGGCCGTAGCCGCCGATGTAGGGGATGCCCGCCGACTCCAGCGGGGAGAGGAAGGAGGACGCGAACTGGCTGTAGGAGCCGACGACCGCGACGGCTTTCTTCTTGACGGCGAGCCTCGCGCACTGTGCGGCGCTCACATAGTCGTTGTGGTCGTTGCAGGTGAGTACGTTGAGCTTGCGTCCGTTGAGACCGCCGTGGGCGTTGACCCAGCGTGCGTAGGCCCGCGCCAACGCCGGCATGCCCGGCTTGTTGGTGGCCGACGTGTTCTGGGGCGCCCACGTCATGACGGTCACGGTGTCGTCCCCGGAACCCCCCGTGATACCGGGGACGACACCGCAGGCCACGGCAATCGACGCACAGGCCACCAGCGCGGCCGCGGACAACAGGGCCGTCCTGACGCGGGGAGTCGCTGTTCTGCGGACGGAGCCCGGAATGCGGGGGCGGGTAGGGGAAGAACTGGTGCGTCGCCTGCCGGTCATAGACCCGCACGATTCCCTCACACCACTAACCTGCGTGTGACCAGTGGTCAACAGAGGGTGTCCCCGTGGTGAATTGCGGGGGCCGATGATCCGGATTTCACGGGGAACGTACGATCGATGACCGTGCAAGGTTCGGAGAACTCTTCCCGTCGCGGCCGTCGCTCATCCACCATGGGCGGCATGCCACTGAACGACATGCCTTGGTGGCGCTGGCGCAGCAATGTGCGCTCCGCGCTGCACATGCTCTCCGATCCGGTGTTCCAGCGGGATGTCTGGCTGGCCGGCGTCGAGGGCTACGGCGACGTCACCGACGCTGTGTACCGCCTGGTCGAGGACACCTGGCTGGACAACTGGTCCGCCGAGAAGTACGTCGGCACGATCTTCCGCGACTCGCAGGAGGCGGCGCTCGTCGACACCGCCGTGCTGCGCGTGCTGCGGATCATGCACCAGGTCGGGCCGGACGCGCCGGTGGACGCGTACCTCAACCACCACGGGTGGCCGGAGGCGGTGCGGGCGGCGCGCGACGCCCATGTGCGGCTCTCGATGAGCGACGGCGAGGACCCGGACGCGCCGCCGCGGACGCTCGAGGTGCTGCGGATACTCACCCGGACCGCCTAGTCGGTCCGGGTCGCGCCGTCCGGGTGGCGGAACGACGGTCCGTGCGGGCGCGCGGCCATGAGACCCTGGCGTGCATGAGTGAGCAGTCCACCCGAGCCGCGGCTCCTGCCGAACAGTACGTCCTCACGCTCTCCTGCCCGGACAAGCAGGGCATCGTGCACGCCGTGTCCAGCTACCTCTTCATGACCGGCTGCAACATCGAGGACAGCCAGCAGTTCGGCGACCGCGACACGGGTCTGTTCTTCATGCGGGTCCACTTCTCGGCTCAGGCGCCGGTGACCGTGGACAAGCTGCGGGCGAGCTTCGCGGCGATCGGTGACTCCTTCCACATGGAGTGGCAGATCCACCGGGCCGACGAGAAGATGCGTGTCATCCTCATGGTCAGCAGGTTCGGGCACTGCCTGAACGACCTGCTCTTCCGCGCCCGGATCGGCGCGCTGCCCGTGGAGATCGCAGCCGTGGTGTCCAACCACACGGACTTCGCCGAGCTGGTGGGCTCGTACAACGTTCCCTTCCACCACATCGCGGTGACGAAGGACACCAAGCCCGAGGCCGAGGAGCGGCTGCTGGAGCTGGTGCGCGAGCGGGACGTCGAGCTGGTGGTCCTGGCCCGCTATATGCAGGTGATCTCGGACGACCTGTGCAAGCAGCTGAGCGGCCGGATCATCAACATCCACCACTCGTTCCTGCCGAGCTTCAAGGGCGCCAAGCCCTACCACCAGGCGCACGCGCGCGGTGTGAAGCTGATCGGAGCCACCGCGCACTACGTCACGGCCGACCTCGACGAGGGCCCGATCATCGAGCAGGAGGTCGAGCGCGTGGGCCACGACGTGACCCCCGACCAACTGGTCGCGATCGGCCGCGACGTGGAGTGCCAGGCGCTGGCGCGCGCGGTCAAGTGGCACGCCGAGCGCCGGATCCTGCTCAACGGTCGGCGGACCGTGGTCTTCGCCTGAGAACCCCGGCCTACATCCGGCTCAGCGACGCGGCCGCGAACAGCACGTCCCTGATCGCCTCCCGGTCGCCGACCTGCCCCGCGGCCGCCTCCTGAGGCGGCACACGGCCCGCGGCCAGCCGGCAGAACTCCACCCCGTCGAGCGCCACGTGTGCCACCTCGTGCTCGGCGGAGGCGACCGCGCCGGGCGAGTCGAGGGCGATCAGCCACTGGCCGCCGCCCGACCCCTCGATCTCCAGGCGGAGGGTGCGTCCGGGCTCGCCCGCCGGTACGAGGTGCCGCGTGCGGCCGGGCGCGGCCAGCCCGGCCTGCCGCCGCGCCGCCAGCACCGCGGGGAGCATCCGCGCCCCCAGGTCGATCATGCCGTTCAGATGACGCGGGGCCGGCGGCTCGTACGGATAGTCGATGGCGTTCGCGATGTCCTCCGCGTGCACCCAGCACTCGAAGGCCCGGTCCAGCATCGCGTCGTGCAGCGGCAGTCCGAACGTGCCGTACGACACCGCGAGCCTCTCGGAGTCCACGCCGGTGAAGGACAGCGTGCGCACCAGGTTGTGGCTCTGCTCCCGCCACCGCATGCGTACGGAACGGGTGGGCGGGAAGTGCGACGTGCGCCAGTACTCCTCCGTGCGGCCCTCGGGCGTGCCGTCCTCGTCGGCCATGTCCCCGAGCGGGTCGTCGAGCCCCAGAGCGACCGCCACCAGCCCGTCGACGGAGAGCAGATGGGCGATCACCCCGGCGACGGTGGTACGGCGGCTCGCAGTCCCCGTCCCGTCGAACCAGCGCAGGCGCACCGGGGTGTGCCACTCGGCGTCCCCGATGTCCTGCAGCAGGGCGTCGAGGCGCGCGGCCTCCGCGTCGTACGGCGCCACCCACTCGGGCACCGGGATGCGCGGCGGGCGCCGGTCGAGGCAGCTCTCCAGGACGCGGGTGCGCAGGGTCGGGTCGAGATCGAGGCTCTCGGGGCGCTGCAGCAGCTCAACGGCCTCGCGCAGCCGCCGTGCCTCGTCCGCACACGGGCCGCAGCCACCGAGGTGCGCCTCGACGGCGGCCGTCTCGTCCGGCGGGCAGGCGGCGAGCGCCCACGCCCCGAGCAGTGACTTCAGCACTCGGTGTCCGAGCACGAGCGAGGGGGACGCCTGTTCGGGCAGGGGTGCCGGATCGGGCAACGACAGCCCGGTGTCCTCGACGGAACTGCGCGGCAGCGGTATCCGAGGCTCCCACCCCCCCTCACCGGCCCGGTCGGCCCCGGGGCCACCGGGCTCCTGCGGCCCGTCGGCAGCACGTCCGGAGCCACCGGTTCCGGACGTGCTGGGGTCGTGCGGTCCGCTTTCGTCCCCGGTTTCAGAAGTACCGGGATCGCGCGGTCGCCCGTCGTCACTCCCGGGCGTGCCAGGGTCGTCAGGTCCGTCTGCGCTGCCGTTACCGCCGTTGCCGGGGCCGGCAGATTTCCCCGTGCTGCCGTGCCGGCCGTGGCCGCCGTCGCCAGGTCCGCCGCTGCCTTCCTTCCCGCCTGCGCTTGGGTCGCCGGGTTCGCTGGCGGTGTCCTTTCCGCGTGTGCCCGGGGCGCCCGCTCCGCTCACGGCGCCGTTCCCGCCCGCGCCGGAACCGTGCGGTCCGGCCGCGCCGCCGTTCTGTGGCACCTCCGCCTCCCGCGGTCCACGCGCGTCACGGTTTACGGCTGCTCCCGGCTCTCGCGGTCCTGGCTTCCTCGGTCCGAGTGTGTCCCCGCCCCTGGGCACCCCCGGCTCCTTCGGTTCCCGCGCGTCCCCGCTCCCCGGCACCCCGTGCTCCCGCGCCGCGCCCGCGCCCTTCGCCGAGCCGTCCCAGGCATCCGCCCCGGCGGCGTCCCGTTGCGTCGGGCCGCCGGCTCCTGGGGCATCACCGCCGGTACGCGCCTCCACGCCGCGGCTCTCGTACGTGCCGTGCCCCTCGTGCTTCCCGAACCTCTCGAAGTGTTCCGCCCCGGTCACCACGCCGCCCCCGGCCCGGGAGGGGTGTCCGAAGGGCCCGTCTCGTGGGCCGTGGACAGCAGCTGGAGGCCGAGGCGGAGCCTGCGGCGGGCCTCGTCCTCCGCGATGCCGAGGTCGACGGCGGTCTGGCGGTAGTCCCGGCGCTGGAAGTAGGCCCGCTCGAGTGCGGCGCGCAGCGGCGCCGGCATCGAGGTGACGATGTAGTCCGCGCGGGCCGCGACCGAGGCGTGCCGCACCCTCCGCTCCAGGTCCTCGGGGGTGCCCCGGTCGCCCCTGGCGAGCGCGGCGGTCTCGGTGGCGCGCAGCCGCTGCACAGCGAGCCGGTGGGTCAGCATGGCGACCCAGGACCGCAGGGGTCCCTGCTTCGGGTCGTACGACTCGGGGTTCTCCCAGACGTGGACGAACACCTCACGGGTGATGCCGTCGGCCGCCTCTTCGTCTCCGAGTACGCGGTGGGCGAGGCCGTGCACGAGCGAGGCGTACCGGTCGTAGCACTCACCGAGCGCGGCCGCCTCACCCCGGGCGAGCCGCTGCTGCATCCTGCGGTCCCACCGGGGTGGTGCGTCCTTCTTCGCCATGCGGCCCCCTCACCCCTGGTCGTGCCCGGCGCTGTTCCGGTCCAGCCTCCGTCCCCTGCCTCCTCGAATGTAGTCGGCACGTCGGACAACGCACGCCCCTTTGCGGCAATGTGCGCCCCCCTGACGAGCGGCAGGTGGTAGAGGCGCGCTCGGGCGGTCCGGTGGTTCGGATGGGCACCTACCCCGAGGGTCGACGATCAGACCTGAACGAATGCGACCGTTACCGATTGAATTGGCTCATCTACCACGCGCTTTCGATCGGAAGTTCGGTGTTTCATGGAGGGGCATCGGGGCAGCCGCGCCTGAAGGAAGCGTAGGGACCGCTTCCGTTTCTGGTCGGGTTGCGGGAGAGCGGGAGGCGTGGCGGTGACACTCGAAGTGACCTTCGCGGAGTGCGGCGAGTGGGCCGTGCTCCAAGTGGCAGGTGAGCTGGACCTGGTGACGTCGCCGCTGCTGCGCCAGCGGGTGCACGACGCGGTGGCGGACGGCCGTCACCAGCTCGTCCTCGACCTCTCCGAGGTCGTCTTCTGCGACTCCAGCGGCGTCGGCGTACTGATCGCCACCCGTCGGCTGATCCGCTCGTGCCAGGGCCGGCTCAGACTGATCCTGCCCGGGCAGACCGGCGTGGAGGGCTCCCATGTCAACCGGGTCCTCGCCGCCCTCGGCGTGCGCCGCCTTTTCGACGTATACCCTGACGTCACCTCGGCCGTCGACGAGGAGTCCAGGCCCCTGTCCGCGTAGTCGCGCGGACCGCTACGCACCGACGACTTCCCGCCGTCCAGGACATGTGGCCCCGGCCACAGTCGAAGCACGGTGTGATCCATGGAAAGTCGCAGGACAGCCACACTCTTGTCCCAGAATTCCTGCGGTCTTGGTACAAGCGTCGTTTTCCGTCTCCTTGGAGCCCTCCGGCGTCGTACGCTCCCTGCGAGATACACCCCGACGTCACGTAAGGCGGCCCGAGAACACATGGTCAGCACCGAATACGAGCGCAGGATCGCCGCCCGGTTCGCCACCTTCGACCAGGACGGCAACGGCTACATCGACCGCGAGGACTTCAGTGCCGCGGCCAAGGCGGTCCTCATCGAGTTCGGCACCACGGCCCGTTCCGAGCAGGGGCAGGCCCTGTACGCCGGCGGCGAGGCGTTCTGGCAGGGCATGGCCGGGATAGCGGACCGCGACGGCGATCAGCGCATCACGCGCGAGGAGTTCGTGGGCGGCGCGGTCAAGCGGCTGCGCGACAACCCCGACCGGTTCGCCGAGATCGCCCGCCCCTTCCTGCACGCGGCGCTCGCCGTGGCCGACGGCGACCGCGACGGCGCAGCCACGGTCGAGGAGGCAGGCCGCGTCCTGAAGGCCCTCGGCGTGGCCGAGGACATCGCCCGGGCTGCCGCCGTGGCGCTGGACTCGGACGGCGACGGCAAGGTCGGCGAGACGGAGATCGTGGCCGCGTTCGCGCGCTACTTCACCGTTCCGGAGTAGCGCTCGCGCAGCTTGTACTTGAGGACCTTCCGCAAGGTGTCGCCCCGCGGAAGGGCGTCCACCACCTCCAGCTGCTCCGGCAGCTTGTGCACGGACAGCCCTTCCGCGCGCAGATACGAGGTGACCGCGGGCAGGGTCAACTCCTCGGCTCCTCGAGCTCGTTCGACCACGGCGCAGACCCGCTCGCCGCGCTCCTCGTCGGGCAGCCCGATCACCGCGGCCTCCTGGACCGCGGGATGCCTTTGCAGCAGGTCCTCGATCTCCCGCGCGGAGATGTTCTCGCCCTTGCGGATGATGACGTCCTTGAGGCGTCCGGTCAGCACCAGGTGACCGCTGGCGGTGAGACGGCCGAGGTCGCCCGTGCGGAGGAAACCGTCCTCGTCGAACGCCTCCGCCGTCTGGGCCGGGTCCAGGTATCCCCGGCAGACCGCCTCTCCCCGTAGCCGCACCTCGCCGTCCACGATCCGTATCTCCATCCCCTCGGGCGGCCGCCCCTCAGTCGTCGCCAGGTTCTCCGCGGAGTCGTCCGGCGAGCCCATCGTGATCATCGGCACCTCCGTCATGCCGTAGCCGTGGGTGAGCTGCACGCCCATCTCGCGGACGACGGAGTGATGGACCCCGGGAGGCTTGGGCGCCCCGCCTCCCGCCAGCAACCGAAGGGTCGGAATCACCTTCACGCCCGGCTGTTTGCGCTGTTCCGACAGGAACATCGAGTAGAAGGCGGTCGACCTGCCGGCCACCGTCACCCCGTGCTTGCGGTAGCCCTCCAGTGCGTCCGGCAGGGCGAACTGCTCGAACATCACCGCCGGGAAGCCGTACAGCAGAAGCATCACCGTGTAGTCGGGCCCGGCGATATGGGCGTAGGGGAAGGCCATCGAGCCCACGTCGTCCTGCGTGAGGCGCAGCGCGTGTGCGAGGCAGGAGCCAGGACGGAGGGGTCGCCGTCGGGGAGCCCGGCACCGTCGTACGCCTCGAAGACCCCTTTGGCGCCGAGCCGCCGCGCCATCGCAGCGTGGTCGAAGCCTCGCCACGTGCCCGGCACCGCGAAGAACTCCGCCTTCGACTCGCGCAGCGCGAAGCCCACCTCGCGATCGCGGTAGAAGGGGATGATCGGCGTCTGCACGGCGCCCAGGCGCGTCAGCGCGAAGGACAGCAGGGCCGTCTCGATACGGGTGGGCAGTTGCCAGGCGACGACCGTGCCGGGGCGTACGCCCATGCCGTACAGCCCGGCGGCCACCCGCTCGGCCCTCTCGCGCAGCTCGCCGAAGCTCAGAAAACGGTCGTCCTGGAGCAGGACGGGCCGGTCGGGGGTGAGGGCGGCTCGCCGGGCGAGAAGCTCCCAGAGCGTCCGGGACGTGCTGAGCGCGTGCGCGGTGTCGTTCATGGCGGGCCCCTTAACTGACAGTCAGTCAGATAGTGGCAGAGCGTAGGGCTCGCCGCCTTGTCGGTCCAGGGGTGCGGGACTAACCTGCTGGACAAGCAAAAATCTGACGGTCCATCAGCTAAGTGCCGCCAGACGGAGGGGACTCATGACGGAACTGCCCCGCATCATCAGCGTCGACGACCACGTGATCGAACCCGCGCATCTCTTCGAGACCTGGCTGCCGAAGAAGTACCAGGACCGCGGCCCCAAGCCGCTCACCGCCGGGATCGGCGACCTCGCCTACGTCGGCGGCAAGTACCGGATCACGATGGATCCGGAGGGGCCGCCGACCGACTGGTGGATCTACGAGGACCTGAAGTTCCCGTACAAGCGCAACATCGCCGCCGTCGGCTTCGACCGCGACGAGATGACGCTGGAGGGCATCACCCGCGAGGAGATGCGGCGCGGCTGCTGGGACCCGGCCTGGCGGCTCAAGGACATGGACCTCAACCACGTCGAGGGCAGCCTCTGCTTCCCGACCTTTCCGCGCTTTTGCGGTCAGACCTTCGCCGAGGCGAACGACAAGGAGGTCGCCCTGGCCTGCGTGCGCGCGTACAACGACTGGATGGTCGAGGAGTGGTGCGGTGACAGCGGCGGCCGGCTGATCCCGCTGTGCCTGATCCCGCTGTGGGACGTCGATCTCGCCGTCGCCGAGATCAGGCGCAATGCCGCCCGCGGTGTGAAGGCGGTGACCTTCTCCGAGATCCCCACCCACCTCGGGCTGCCGTCCATCCACTCCGGCTACTGGGACCCGTTCTTCGCGGTCTGCGAGGAGACCGGCACCGTCGTGAACATGCACATCGGCTCTTCGTCCCAGATGCCGGCCGCCTCCCCGGACGCCCCGCCCGCCGTGCAGGCATCGCTCTCCTTCAACAACGCGATGGCGTCGATGATGGACTTCCTCTTCAGCGGGGTGCTGGTGAAGTTCCCGCGGCTCAAACTCGCCTACTCCGAGGGACAGATGGGCTGGATCCCGTACGCCCTGGAGCGCGCCGACGACGTCTGGGAGGAGCACCGCGCCTGGGGCGGCGTCCGGGATCTGATCCCCGAGCCGCCGTCGACGTACTACTACCGGCAGATCTTCTGCTGCTTCTTCCGTGACAAGCACGGGGTCGCGTCCCTCGACGTGGTCGGCCGCGACAACGCCACCTTCGAGACCGACTACCCGCACGTCGACTCGACCTTCCCGCACACCAAGGAGGTCGCCCTCGACCATGTGCAGGGCCTCGACGACGAGACCGTCCACAAGCTGATGCGCGGCAACGCGATCCGCATGCTCGGCCTGGACCTCGACAGGTGATGGACCTCTCCTGCACGCCCGAGGAGGAGGACTTCCGGGCGCGCCTGCGGGCGTGGCTGGCGAAGGCGCTGCCGTCCCTCCCGCCCAAGCCGTCCCCGGACGACTGGCCGGGGCGCCGCGCCTACGACCTCGGCTGGCAGCGGATGCTGTACGACGCCGGGTACGCCGACGTCCACTGGGACGCCTCGCCGACCGTACGGCTTATCTTCCTGGAGGAGACGGAGAGGGCGGGCGCGCCCTATGTGGGCGCCAACTTCGTCGGGCTGTTGCACGCGGGGCCCACGATCGCCGCCGAGGGGACGGCCGGGCAGCGGGCACGCTGGCTGCCGCCGATCCTGCGTGGCGACGAGGTGTGGTGCCAGGGCTTCAGCGAACCGGAGGCCGGCTCCGACCTCGCGGCGCTGCGCACGCGCGCGTGGCGGGACGGCGCCGACTACGTGGTGAGCGGGTCCAAGATCTGGACCTCGCACGCAGAAGTCGCCGACTGGTGCGAGATGTTGGTCCGCACCGACCCCGCGGCGCCCAAGCACCGGGGCATCACCTGGCTGGCCATGCCCATGAACGCCCCGGGCGTCACCGTACGTCCGCTGCGCACGCTCGCCGGGTCGGCGGAGTTCGCCGAGGTGTTCCTCGACGAGGTGCGGGTGCCGGTGGAAAACCGGGTCGGTGCCGAGAACGACGGCTGGCGCGTGACCATGGTGACGCTGTCCTTCGAACGCGGCACGGCCTTCGTCGGCGAGGTCGTGGCCTGCCGTCGCGTCCTGGGTGAACTTGCCCGCGAGGCACGCAAGAACGGTTCCTGGGACGACCCCGTGCTCCGGCGCCGACTCGGGCGGCTGAGCGCCGAGTTCCGCGCGCTGTGGCGGCTGACGCAGTGGAACGTCAGCGAGGCGGAGGCGAGCGGTGCGGTGCCGGGCGTCGGCGGTTCGGTTTTCAAACTGAGGTATTCACACGCGCGTCAAGAGCTGTACGCCACCGCCGCCGAGGTGCTGGGCCCGGACTCCCTCGACCTCGGCCGTCCATGGACGCTCGACCGGCTGTCGTCGCTGTCGTACACGATCGCGGCCGGCACCTCGCAGATCCAGCAGAACATCGTGGCCGAACGCATCCTCGGGCTGCCGAAGGGGCGGTGACCGATCCGTGCACTTCCAACTGACCGACGACCAGCGGGCGCTGAAAGCGGGAGTGCGCGACCTGCTCGCGGGCCGCTTCGGCCGGGACGCGCTGCGGGCCGCCGTCGAGCGGCCCGGCGTACTGGACCGCACGCTGTGGCGGGAGCTGGGCGAGGCGGGTCTCTTCGCGCTGCGGCTGCCGGAGGCGGACGGCGGAGTCGGACTCGGGCTGCCCGAGGCGGTGCTCGTCTTCGAGGAGGCCGGACGGGCGCTGCTGCCCGGACCGCTGGTGGCCACGCATCTCGCGGCCGGACAGGTGCCGGGCGCGGCGTCCGGTGAGACGGTGGTCACGGCCGCCTCCGGCGGGCTCGTGGAGTGGCTGGCGGAGGCGGACGTCGTACGGGGGGACGCCACCGGCGCGGTGCCGGTCGCGTCGGTGGACCCGCTGACGCCCCTGCACCGGCTGCCGCAGTCCCCGGCGGCTTCCACGGGCGACGCGCCGGATCCCGTCGCCGTCCTCCTCACCGCCGCCGAACAGCTCGGCGGCGCGGCCCGGACCTGCGAGCTGGCCGTGGAGCACGCGCGGACCCGGGAGCAGTTCGGACAGCCGATCGGAGCCTTTCAAGCGGTCAAACACCTGTGCGCACAGAGTCTGGTGCGCGTGGAGACGGCGCGCGCCATGGTGTACGCGGCGGCCGTCACCGTCGATCCCCTCGACATCGCGGCCGCCCGTCTGCTCGCCGACGAGGCGGCCGTCCGCGGCGCCCGCGACTGCCTCCAGGTGCACGGCGGCATGGGCTTCACATGGGAGGCCGATGTGCACCTGTTCCTGAAGCGCGCGTGGGTACGGACCCAGCGCACAGGTTCGACCGCAGAGAGTGACGAGATGCTTGCCGCTGACCTACTGTCGGAAGCGGTGTAGGGGCCTGTGTGCAGGCATTCCTCCGAGTGGCCACCATGGATGTCACGGATTGTGGCAATCCGGAATCACGGAGCGTTGATATCGGGTTGTGTCCTACGCGTGACTTGTCACGGACTGGAGTCGGCGGGGGGCTCCGGTACCTTGTGTGGGATGCGAGCGGTTCCGAGCCTGAGCCATCCCGGTGCGGCCCCTGTGGCGGCGCCGGATCCGGCGATGCGTGTCGCTCGCAGGGCAGGGCGGACCGTCGTACCTGCCTGTTCGACTCATCACGGCAAGCGTCGCACAGTATGCCGCACGCGTACTCCTTCGCGCTGGAATATGCCCGAAGCGCTTGTTGGGGTGACTGTACGTCAACCATGCTGTCGTGCAAGGGAATCACGGTCCGTGATCCTGGTTCCTGCCATGCAGACGATGACCACGATCGTGGCCCTTGCGAGGCGCGAGGCGATGTGTCCGCCGGTTCGGATGGTGTGAGCGGTGCAGGTGCTTCAAGTGCAGCTGGAGATCCGGCCCGACCCCGCGGAGGTGGGGCGGGCCCGTCGATGGGCCCGCTCCCGGCTCGCCGGGTCGGGGATAGAGGCGGACGAGCCGCTGGCCGAGACTCTGGTCCTGCTCGTCTCCGAGCTGGTCACCAATGCGGTGGTGCACACCGGCTGTCCCGCCGTGCTGCGGCTGCTGCTGACGGGTGCGCGGGACGACCCATCGGGCCATCCGGGCGGCACCGTCCGGCTCGAGGTGGCCGATGCCAGCGCCCGGCCGCCGTCGCCCCGGCACGCGGCGGGTGACGAGACGGGCGGCCGCGGGCTCGAACTCGTCGACGGCCTCGCGGACCGCTGGGGCTGGGACCCGGAGGGTGTGGGCAAGCGCATCTGGTGCGAGGTGGACCGCTGCGCGGCGGGGGCCCCGGGCAGGGCCGCGGTGTACGGGGTGGACGCGGCGTCCTTGGAGTTCGCGTACGGCGTGCTGTAGCCGGGTCTGCACCGGCGTCCGGGACGCGGGTGCATGCTCCTGCGTGTGCGGCCGCACGTGCTTCGGTCTTCCGGAGTGGGTCATGGCCGAGTGCGCCCGGCTGTGCTTCCGTACGCGCCGTCAGAAAAAGGGCGTAAGTGAGGAATCTCCTAGCGGCTGTTGACGCCTGGTATTCGTTTGATCACGCTTGTGTTCGGTGATTCGCCGTGAGGGGACGCCGAGGGCTGCGGTGACGGGGGCCCTCGACGAGTGTGGATCGTGATTCGGCGTCGGCCCCGTACGGGGCGGACGGTCCACGGGCCGTCCGAGGGGAAGGGCGGATACGCCGAGCCGGATGGCGGCGCGCGGTGCCGTGCTCGGGGCGAGGTGGGGCACCTCCCTCTGGAGCGTGGTCGAGCGCGGGGGAGGCGCGCCGCCACCCGACCCTCCTCCGCGCGGACCTCCCTACAGGACCGCCACGGGCGCCAGGGGGGTTCCCGTGCCGCCGACGAAGGGTTCGGGCATCGCCGACAGCAGGAAGCTGTAGCGCCCCTCTTGTCCACAGGCTGTGGACAACTCTTCGAGATTCCAGTTCTGGCCCTGCAGCATCCCCATCTCCACGAGGTCGAGGGCGTGGACGGGCAGCCACAGATCCTCGATCTCGGGAGGAAAGATCTCAAAGGTGAGCGTGTCGTTCGCGACGGCCGCCACATCGCGCGCATGGAACCACTCCGGGGTGCGTAAGGACAGCCCCGGGGACGGGTAGCCGTACGCCTGTTTGTCGCCCGCGAGATAGGTCTGGATCTGCCCGGTCCGCACGAGAACGATGTCGCCGGCCCGTACGCGCGTGCCTGCGAGCTCCTCGGCCGCGTCGAGGTCTTCCGGGGTCACGGCATGCGAGCCGTCGAGCCGCTCCCGGCCCAGCGTGCGCGCCACGTCGAGCAGCACTCCCCGAGAGACGAGGTGCCGCGGCTTGTCGATCCCGCCGAACGCCGCGCCGCCATGGGGGGTGATCGTGTCGGCGGGACGGCCGTTGTAGAGCTTCCCCGAGTGCGAGACATGGGTGAGCGCGTCCCAGTGGGTGGCAGCCTGGAGTCCCATGGTGACGGCGTCGTCGCTGCACGCGACGGTGCCGGGCCCGAAGATCTCCTGGTTGATCTGCACCATCACATGCAGCGGATTGACCCGCCCGGGGATGACGCCGGTCTGCACGCCGTCCTGCTGCAGGGGCAGGGCGAGCGGAACGCGCCGGCCGCTGCGTACGCAGGGCGCGGCCTCCCTCACCACCTCGTCGGTGATGAGGTTCAGGGTTCCGACCTCGTCGTCGCCGCCCCAACGCTCCCAGTTGTTCACGCGATTGGCGATCTCATGGAACTCGGCAGGCAGTGACATGAGTCCTCCCCGGGGCTTGTCTCCGAGTGTCTGACGGGACATAAAATCTAACGGTCCGTCAGAAATTGCGGGAAGGGGCCGGGCGTGGGGAACTTCTTGGCAGGCAAGGTCGTCGCCGTCACGGGCGGGTGCCGCGGGATCGGACGGGCGGTGGCGCTGGCCGCGGCGGCGGAGGGCGCGCGGGTCGTCGTCAACGACCACGGGGTGTCCGTCGAGGGTGCCTCCCCGACGAGCGAGGTCGCCGAGGCCGTGGTCAAGGAGATCGAGGCGGGGGGCGGAGAGGCCGTCGCCGTGGCCGACGACATCTCGACGATGGCGGGCGGACAGCGGGTGGTGGACGAGGCGCTCGCGTCGTACGGCCGCCTGGACGGTGTGGTGTGCGTGGCGGGCATCCTGCGCGAACGGATGCTCTTCAACATGACCGAGGAGGAGTGGGACCCGGTGGTCGCCACCCACCTCAAGGGCACGTTCACGGTGTTCCGCGCGGCGTCGGCGGTGATGCGCGGACAGCGCTCGGGCACGCTGATCGGTTTCACCAGCGGCAACCACCAGGGCTCGGTCGCACAGGCCAACTACAGCGCGGCGAAGGGCGGCATCATCTCCCTCGTCCGCAGCGCCGCGCTCGGACTGCACAAGTACGGCGTGACGGCGAACGCGGTGGCGCCGGTGGCCCGGACACGCATGTCGGCGAACGTTCCCATGGAGCTGAAGGAGATCGGCGAACCGGAGGACGTGGCGGCACTGGTGGTGTACCTCCTGTCCGACCGCGCGAGGCAGGAACACATCACGGGCCAGGTGTACACGATCGCCGGCCCGAAGCTGGCGGTCTGGGCCCAGCCGAGGGAACTGAGGGCGGCGTACACGGAGGGCTCCTGGACCCCGGAGAGGATCGCCGACTTCCTGCCCGCGACGGTGGGGACGGACCCGATGCCGCTGCTCCAGCAACTGGAGGCGATGGAGCGGGCGGCACGGGACGGGGCACGTCCCAACGCGTAGGAGCGAACGAAACCCACCCCCGCCCAGCCGGGGGTGACCAGCCGCGAGAGGCCAGGCACACCGACGTGAGGCGGTAACCGTGGAGTTCGGCCCCAACCCCGAAGACGAGGCCTTCCGAAGCGAGGCAAGGACATGGCTGCGAGCCAACCCTGCGGCACGGACCACCCGGCGCGACTGGGAAGGCACGCTCGGCCACGCCGGCTGGATCGGCCTCGGCTGGCCCGAGGACGGCTACGGCAACCGCCGCGCCACCCTCACCCAACAGGTCGCCTGGGCGGAGGAGTACGCCCGCTCAGGGGCACCTTCTCCCGCTCCGGCCACATCGGTGAGAACCTTCTCGCCCCCACCCTCCCCGCCCACGGAACCCCGCAGCAGAAGTCCCGTTTCCTGCCCCCCATAGCCCGCGGCGAGGAACTCTGGTGCCAGGGCTACAGCGAACCCGGCGCCGGCTCCGACCTGGCCGGCGTCCGTACCACCGCCGTTCGCGACACCCCCCACTCGTACCGCGTCACCGGCCAGAAGATCTGGACCTCCCTGGCCCACGAGGCGGACTGGTGTTTCGTGCTCGCCCGCACCGACCCGGCCTCGCACCGCCACCACGGCCTCACCCTCCTGCTCGTACCGATGGACCAGCCCGGCCGCATCGAGGTCCGCCCGATCCGTCAGCTCACCGGAACCAGCGAGTTCAACGAGGTGTTCCTCGACGGCGCGACCGCCCGCGCCGAACACGTGGTCGGCGGCGAGGGGAACGGCTGGCGCGTCGCGATGAGTCTGCTCGGTTTCGAACGGGGCGTCTCCACGCTGGCCCAGCAGATCGGATTCGCGAAGGAGTTGGGCGATGTCGTACGCACGGCCGTGGCCACGGGCGCCGCGGACGACCCCGTCGTCCGGGACCGCCTCGTGGCGCAGTGGGCCGCGGCGGTGGGCGCCGGCTACGCGGCCACCGGCTCGCTCGCGGGCGCCCTGCTCCCTTACGTCGCACCGTCGACGGCGATCGTCGCGGGTGTGGCCCTGACCCTGACGCTCACGGCGGTGGGCGCATGGGGCGAGGGCAGGCGGCGCCCGTCCTCATCCCCCGCTCAGGGAGAGGACGGTGCGGTCCCCGCCGCCGGTACCGGTGGGGCGGTCGGCAGCCTGGTCCGCGGCACCCGTGCGGAACGTCCGCCGATAGGCCGTGGGGGTGACCCCGAGCGCCGCCTGTAGGTGCTGCCGCATCGACTGGGCCGTGCCGAATCCGGTATTCCGCGCCACCTGGTCGATCGACAGTTCGGTGGACTCCAGCAGATGGCGGGCCCGTTCGACGCGCTGCTGGGTCAGCCACTGGCCGGGGCTGACGCCGACCTCCTCGCGGAAGCGACGTGTGAAGGTGCGTACGGACATGGACTCCTGCTCCGCCATGTCGCGCAGCTGGATGGGCTCGTGGAGGCGGCCGAGCGCCCAGGCACGGGCGGCGGTCGTGGTGGCCAACTGCGGATCGGGCACGGGACGGTGGATGTACTGCGCCTGCCCCCCGTCACGGTGGGGCGGAACGACGGTACGGCGGGCCACCTCGTTGGCGATCGCGGTGCCGTGGTCGCGGCGCACCATGTGCAGACACAGGTCGATCCCGGCCGCCACACCTGCGGAGGTCAGGACGTCGCCGTCGTCGATGAACAGCACGTCCGCGTCGACCTTGATCTGGGGGAAGAGCCGCTGGAAGTGCTCCGCGTCTGACCAGTGCGTGGTCGCGGGACGCCCGTCGAGACGGCCGGCGGCCGCGAGGACGTAGACGCCGGTGCAGATGGAGGCGAGCCGGGTGCCGGGCCGGATGCGCGTGAGCGCGGCGGCCAGTTCGTCGGTGAGCACGCCCTCCTCGAAGACCGGGCCGAGTTCGTACGACGCCGGGACGATGACGGTGTCGGCGGTGGCCAGCGCCTCCGGGCCGTGCTCGACCTGGATGGCGAAGTCGGCGTCGGTCTCGACCGGGCCCGGTGGACGGATCGAACAGGTGACCACCTCGTAGAGATGCCGCCCTTCGGTGTCCTTCGGGCGCCCGAAGATCCGGTGCGGGATGCCCAGTTCGAAGGGGAGCAGCCCGTCGAGGGCGAGGACGACGACGCGGTGCGGCCGGAACGCTGGCTCACGAGTCATGGCCCGATCCTAACCAATACTGTCCTTCGGGCCACTCGATCGGATGGAATCCCGGCCCGCATCCTCTATGGCGTGACCCAGACAACCGAAGCCGCAGCCGCAGAGGAATCCCGGACCGACAAGAAGCCGTCCCGCATCCACCTGGCATGGTTCGTCGCCGCCGTCACCTTCGTGACGATCACCGGTGCCGCCGCCTTCCGGTCCCTGCCCGGACTGCTCATCGACCCGCTGCACCAGGAGTTCGGCTGGTCGCGCGGCACGATCGGCGCCGCGGTCTCCGTCAACCTCGCGTTGTACGGTCTGACCGCCCCGTTCGCGGCCGCCCTGATGGACCGCTTCGGCATCCGCCGGGTCGTCGCCGTGGCCCTCGCGGTCATCGCCCTGGGTTCGGGCACGACCGTCTGGATGACGACGGCCTGGCAGCTGCTGCTGTGCTGGGGCCTGTTGGTCGGTCTGGGCACGGGCTCCATGGCGTTGGCGTTCGCGGCGACGGTCACGGGCCGCTGGTTCACCGAGCGGCGGGGCCTTGTGAGCGGCATCCTCACCGCCGCATCGGCCTCAGGGCAGCTGATCTTCCTCCCCCTGCTGTCCTGGATGGTCGAGAACCACGGCTGGCGCCCAGCGGCGGTGACGGTCTCCCTCGCCGCCCTCGCGGTCATCCCCTTCGTCTGGCTGCTGCTGCGGGACCACCCGGCGGACGTGGGCCTGAAGCCGTACGGGGCCAAGGAGTTCGTGCCCCGGCCGGAACCTGTGCACGGCGCCGCCCGCCGTGCGGTCACCGTGCTCTCCTCGGCGGTGCGCACGGGCCCGTTCTGGCTGCTGGCCGGCACCTTCGCGATCTGCGGCGCCTCCACGAACGGCCTGATCCAGACCCACTTCGTGCCGGCGGCCCATGACCACGGCATGCCGATCACAGCGGCGGCCTCCCTTCTCGCGGTCATCGGCGTCTTCGACGTGCTGGGCACGATCGCCTCGGGCTGGTTCACGGACCGCTTCGAACCGCGCCGCCTGCTCGCGGTCTACTACGCCCTGCGCGGCATCTCACTTTTGTTCCTGCCCATGCTCCTGGCCCCGACCGTCCACCCGCCGATGATCTTCTTCATCTTCTTCTACGGCCTGGACTGGGTCGCCACGGTCCCGCCGACCCTGGCGCTGTGCCGCGAGCAGTACGGCGAGGACAGCGCGATCGTCTTCGGCTGGGTCCTCGCCTCCCACCAGGTGGGTGCGGCTCTGGTCGCCTTCCTCGGCGGTGTCGCGCGCGACGCGTTCGGCTCCTACGACATGGTCTGGTACGCGTCGGGCGCGCTGTGCGCGGTCGCGGCGCTGATGGCGCTGGTGATCCGGAGGCGTCCGGTGCGGGTGCCCGCCCTCGCGTGAACCGGGAGGGCCGCAGGACCGGTCAGATGAAGCGGCCCTGGTGGAACAGCAGCGGCGCGTCCTCGCCGTCGCCCGTCCCCAGGGCCTCCACCCGGCCGACCACGATCAGATGGTCGCCGCCCGTGTGCACGGCGTGGATCGCGCAGTCGATCCACGCCGTGGCCCCCGCAAGGCGCGGGGAGCCCGAGAAGGGCGTCGGCTCGTGCTCGACTCCGGTGAACTTGTCTCCGCCGCTCACCGCGAAGCCGCGGCACAACGCGCCCTGGTGGGCGGCGAGTACGTTCACGCAGAACACCCCCGCGCGGGCGATCCGCAGCCAGGTCGTCGAGGTCCGGCCGACCATGAACACGACCAGCGGCGGGTCGAGGGAGAGCGAGGAGAACGACTGGCAGGCGAAGCCGGCGGGGCCACTCCCGCCGTCCCCGGCGGGTGCGGTGATCACGGTGACGCCGGTCGCGAAGTTCCCGAGCACGCGCCGGAACTCGCCCTGCCCGACCGGCGCCCGCTCGTCCTCCCCGACGCATCGCAGCTCGGGCCGCGGCAGCGCTTCGACGGGCGCCGCGACCGTGCGCGCCCCGACCGACCTGAGGTAACGGACGGCGGTGGCCGCCATCCCCGCGTGTCCCATCACACCACCCATTGAAACTGACGGAGGGTCAGATAGGAAGGGGGTGCGAACTGACGGAGGGTCAGGAAGTGATGCGAGCCCGTGCGCTCCTCCGTGGCGCGACCCGTACACCACCCGGGAAACGTGCGCCCCATGGGTCTCAGGACTCACTGTTCGGGGGCATATGCAACCGCCGCCGTACAACCCTCAACTCCCTCTGGCCGTCCAGGAGATGTGGACCGGCGCGGGTTCCCGACCGGTGGCCGCGCCGGCCGCGTGACCTGACCGTCTCTCACCTGGGGATGTCATGAGACCTGTCTCCGTCGGCCGCGCGCTGCGGCTCGGAGCGTGTACGACGCTCGCCGCCGGACTCGTCATCGTGGGGCTGACCGTCGCGCCCGCGTCGGCCGAGACCGAGTCCGACCAACTGTGGATCACCGCGCCCTACGAGCAGTCCCTGCCGCTCGGCACGGACGGCGGGACGCCGGGGACCCGGACGCTCGACCTCGGGCTCAGCCACGACAACGACCACTTCACGGTCACGGACGGACGGCTGACCGTGGACGTCTCCGGGCTCGCCGGGGTCGCCGAGGTCAGCTGGCCGGACAACTGCGCGCCGAGCGGCACGACCGCGGTGTGCAGCGTGCCCGAGGTGCCGGTGAGCGGTGCCGGCGGCCAGGTCCACCTGAAGCTTCGCGCGGCCGACGGGGCGCAGGCCGGGGCGCAGGGCCGGATCACCTACGAGGCGACGGCCACCGGCGGTCCGGACGGCACGCTCACCGCGCCCGAGGACAGCTTCGACACCACGGTCACCGTGACCTCGGGACCCGACCTCACGCTGGCGGCCGGCAACGACATCGAGCACGCCGAGCCGGGCAGCAAGCGGACGGTCCCGTTCACGGTCACCAACAACGGCAACGAGACCGCGCACGGCTTCACGGTGGCGATGACGGCGTCGTACGGGCTGCAGTACCGCACCCGGTACGACGCCTGCACCTACACCGCGTCGGGCGGGGACGAGTACGCACCCATGTCGTACGCGACCTGCACCTTCGACCAGGACCTCGCCCCGGGGGCGTCCTTCGAGCTGCCCGCGCCGCTCCGGGTCCGGCTCACGAAGCACGCGCTCGAAGAGCGGCTGGACCTCGACGTCGAGCCGGTGGGCGCCACCGACGTGTCCGGCAGCGACAACTACGTGGCGCTGCAGATCGGCGCCGACAACACCGCCGACTTCTCGGTGACCGGCGCGGCGGTCACCGGCACGGCGGGCCGGACGGTCACCGCGCCGCTCACCTTCGAGAACAACGGCCCGGCCTGGCTCGGCAACCTCGGCTCCGGCGACCCGGTGGCCAGTGTCCGGCTGATCGTCCCGTCCGGCACCACGGTCACCGGCGTCCCGGCGGACTGCGTCCCGCACACCCTGGCCGGCGGCTACTACCCCCAGCAGACGGGCGCTCCACGCTACGACTGCGCGCTGCCGTACTGGGTGCTGGAGAACACGGTGCGCTCGTACGCCTTCCAGCTCCGGATCGACACGGTGGTGCCCGGCACGACCGGTGAGGTCAGCATCCACCCCGGGTTCGGCGACTTCGCGCACGACCCGGACGCGACGAACAACACGGCGGTCCTGGCCGTGAACTAGGCGGGGAACGCACTGGTTCGCCCGAGCCTCAGCGCGTCGCGCGGTTCCGTTGCGCGCGGCGCGCCACCGCCTTCGCGATCTTCTGGGCGTCGATGGCCAGTTCGCGGAACATGCCGCTGATCGGGTTGGTGAAGCCGCTGAAGTACAGGCCGGGGGCGGTGCGCGGGGAGCGGGCGCCGTGCACGACCGGCTTGCCGCGGGCATCGAGGACGCCGAGATGGCCGACGAGTTGCTCCAGGGCGCGGACGTATCCGGTCGCGGCGATCACGACGTCGGGCTCGATCCGGCTGCCGTCGGCGAGGACGACCTTGCCGTCCTCGAACCCCTCGACGGCCGCCACGACCTCGACCCGTCCCTCGCGCACGGCGTCGATGAGCCCGACGTCCTGCACGGGGATCGACCCCTCGTTGACACGGGAGTAGAGCCCGGTGTCGGGCCGGGGCAGGCCGTGCGCCGAGAGGTCGGGCACGCTGATCTTCGCCATCGGTCCGGCCAGCCGGTCGACGAGCCGCACCGGCAGCCGCCGTACCAGGATCCCGGTGAACTGGGCCGCCCACCCGGCGGTGGACCGGCGCACGATGTGGGGCGCGGTGCGCACCGACAGCCGTACCCGCGAGGCCCCGCCCTCCGCCAGGTCGACGGCTATCTCGGCGCCGGTGTTTCCGACGCCGACGACGAGGACGTCGCGGCCGGCATACGGCTGCGCGTTGCGGTACTGACCCGCGTGCAGGAACTCACCGGTGTAGGCGTCGCGGCCGGGCCAGTCGGGCACGCGCGGGGTGTGGTTGTAGCCCGTGGCGACCACGACCGCGCTGCCGGTCAGCTCGCGGCCGCCGGTGGCGTGCAGCAGCCAGCCGGTGCCGTCCGGGGCGGGCTCGACGCGGGAGACCTCGACGCCGGTGACGATCTCCAACTGGTGGTACTCGGCGTACTTCTCCAGGTAGCGCACCACGTTGTCACGCGAGACCCACCGCCCGAAGGAGCGCGGCATCGGCAGCCCGGGCAGGGCCGACAGACGCCGTGTGGTGTGCAGGTGCAGCCGGTCGTAGTGGCGCCGCCAGGACGCCGCGACGCGGTCGGACTTCTCCAGGACGACGGCCCGTACGCCCTGGGCGCGCAGGGCGTGTGCCGCGGCGAGTCCCCCCGGTCCACCGCCGATGACATACACCGGTCGGTCCTCGTGAGACGGAATCACGGGACGCGGCGAAGCAGCAGTCGAGTCGGCCATGAGCGCGAGCGTAGCCAGGCACTGCGTTGATGGGTCTCGGTCAAGACCGGAATGGGTTGCGAATTGATCACGGCTGTAGGGGGAGTGGGTGGGACCGGTGTCGTAGGCCGATCGATTGTGGGCGAGCGGTGGGTGTTTCTGTCGTACGTACGCGCGGACGGGGGAGCGGCCAGGCCGCCGTGCAGGGGTCTTGCGCAGGCCCGGTGCGTGCGCTGAACTGACGTACCGTCAGAGACTGGTGAGAGGGCGGGCGCTTCATGGACACGATCTGGCTCACCGGCGCGGAGTGGCTCGCCGTGCTCCGTATCGGGCTCGGGCTGTGGTGGCTGGAGAGCTGGCGGCACAAGGACAAGAAGGCGTGGTTCGAGAGGGGCACCGGGATCGCGTGGGCCGCGGACGTCGCGGCCAGGCATCGGTGGACGGTGGTGCGCAGCGGCTTCGACGGGCTGGTCGCACCGCGGCCGCGGACGATGGCGTACGTGGTCGTCTACGCCGAACTGGCCCTCGGACTCGGCCTGATCGTCGGCTTCCTGACCCCGGTCGCCCTCGTCGGCGGTCTGCTCCTCAACGTCCTCTACTTCACCCTCATGATCCACGACTGGGCCGAGCAGGGGCAGAACTCGATGATGGCGCTGATCTCGGTGGTGGGGGCGTTCGGGATGTCGTGGCAGACGTGGTCGGTGGACAGCGCGCTGGGGTTGTTCAGGTGAGCGCGGCACCGGGCGGCCGGCCCCGCTTCGACCTGCCCGAAGTGGACGCCTTCACACGCACCTACTGGGACGCGGCGGCGGAGGGGCGGCTGCTGATCCGCCGCTGTGCGGCGTGCGGCCGCGCGCACCACTGTCCCCGGGAGTTCTGCCCGTACTGCTGGAGCGAGGACGTGGCCTGGGAGCCGGCGAGCGGCCGGGCCACGCTCTACACCTGGTCCGTCGTCCACCGCAACGACCTGCCGCCCTTCGGGGACCGCACGCCGTACGTCGCCGCCGTGGTCGACCTCGCGGAGGGGCCGCGGATGATGACGGAAGTCGTCGAGTGCCGGGAGTCGGAGTTGCGGGTGGGCAGGGAGCTGGAGGTCGCCTTCAGGGAGGGAGTGCCCGTCTTCCGGCCGCAAAAGCCGGTGATCGGAGCCCGTGGGATTGGTTGAATGGCCCGATGGCCCAGATACGTGAGAGGTCCTTTGTCCGCCCCCACCCCGAACTCCACGGCCACGGCCTGCGCCTGACCAGGTGGGACCCGGAGTCCGGCGACCAGCTGGACGCGTGGTTCCGGGGGCTGACCGACCCGGAGTTCGTGCGGTGGAACACACCGCTCAAGATCGTGCGGGACCTGGCCAGTGCGCGGGATTCGCTGCGGTCGAAGGTGGCGGGCGCGGCGAACGGGACGAGCGCGTCGTTCCGGATCACTGACGCGGCGAGCGGTACGACGCTGGGGCACATCGGCGTCAACGAGATCGACCACGTCATACGCGCCGCCCGCGTCGGCTACTGGATCCTGCCCGAGGCCCGCGGCCGACGGGCCGCCACCCGCGCCCTGGCCGTCGCCGCACGCTGGGCCCTGACCGATCTGGGAATGCACCGCCTGGAACTGGGCCACGCCCTCGGGCACGACGCCTCCTGCCGCATCGCGCAACGCTGCGGTTTCCCGTACGAGGGGACGTTGCGCGGGGCGATGTGGGAGGCGGGGCGGCAGGACGCGTTCCGGGACGTGCATCTGCATGCGCGGATCGCGAGCGACCCGGAGCCGACGGTTCCGTAGCCACCGGGGGCTCCGTCGGCATCAGAGGGCTGCGGCGGCGGGGCGGCAGCGTGCGGCGCACGGAGGCACGCAGGGCTGCAAAGGCGATATGAACGCGCTCGTCGCCGTCCCGGTGTGGACGCGGGCGAGGTCGTTGACGGCACCGCGGGGGCGGAAACGCCGTCAGGGCCACAGCAGTGCCTTGGCCCATCCCCCTTCCGTACGGCGGTAGGCGAGCCGCACGTGCCGGCGTCTCGCGTCCCCCTGGAAGAACTCCACCTCCTGCGGCCGGAGCCGGTAGAGCGTCCAGGACGGGACCGGGGCATCGGGCTCTCGTTGCGCACGCTCCCATGCCTCCTCCGACGCCCGCGCCAACTCCTCCGTCGAACCGAGCACGTCGCTTTGACGGCCCGTGAGCGCCGCGGCCAGTGCGCCGGTCGAGCGGGCGTGCAGATCCGCCTGACCCTCCTCCACGGGCGCGGCCGTGACCGGGCCGTGCACCCGCACCTGGCGGCCCTGGACGGGCCAGTAGAAGCACAGGGCGGCATACGGCCTCGCTGCCAGCTGCCGGCCCTTGCGGCTGCCCGCGTGCGTCGCGAACGCCCACCCGTCCGCGTCCGCGCCGTGCAGCATCACGATGCGGACATCGGGCGTGCCGTCCGCGTCCGCCGTCGCCAGCGACATCGTGTGCGGCTCGGTCTGCCCCGCCGCCACCGCCTCCGCGAACCACTCCGTGAACAGCGCCAGCGGCTCCGCGGGCGCCGCCGCCGGGTCGAAGGCGGGCAGCTCCGTGGTGGCCGGGTCCCACACCCGCAGGGTTCTGAGCAGCCCGTGAAGATCCGTTTCCATGCCCCGAGTATCACTCCCGGAGCCAACAGCGCGGGGGGCATGCCGCGGGTGCGCATGGCGTGCGGTCCCGCGCGAAGCGCCTGAACCGGCCTGGCTCACCGCGCCAGCACCACCGTCCCCGACGAGCAGAACCAGCCCCCCGTACCGGACGCGACGGCCAACCGGGGCAACTCCCCGCCCTGCCTGAGCACTTGGCGGTCACCTGCCTCGCCCCGCAGCTGCCGTGCGGCCTCCACGAGCAGGAACAGCCCCCGCATCCCGGGGTGCTGGGCCGAAAGACCGCCCCCGTCCGTGTTCACCGGCAGCTCCCCGCCCCGCGCCAGCAGCCGCCCCTTCTCCACGAACGCCCCGCCCTCGCCCTTTCCGCAGAAGCCGAGGTCCTCCAGTGTCACCAGCGTCATATACGTGAAGGCGTCGTAGATCTCCGCGAAGTCGATCTGCTCCGGCCGCACTCCTGCGCGCTCGAAGGCGAGGCGGCCGCTCACCGCCGCCGGGGACACGGTGAAGTCCGGCCACTCGGACATCGTCGTGTGGGAGACGTGCTCGCCGGTGCCGAGGATCCATACCGGCGTCGTACGGCAGTCCCCCACCAGGTCCTCGGCTGCCAGCAGCACCGCCGCACCACCGTCGGACCGTATGCAGCAGTGCAGTTTGGTGAAGGGGTCCGCGATCACCGGGCCGGACAGGACCTCGTCGACCGTGACCGGGTCGCGGAACATCGCCTCCGGATTCGCCGCCGCGTTCGCCCGTGCCTGCACCGCCACCTCGGCCAGTTGCTCGATCGTCGTGCCGTACTCGTGCATGTGGCGACGGGCCGCCATCGCGTACTTGGCGATGAGCGTGTGGCCGTAGGGGACCTCGAACTGGAGGGGACCGCGGGCGCCGAAGGGCAGGTCGCCGGTGCGGCGGCCCGCCTTGATGTCCGCGCGGGCCGTCGAGCCGTAGACCAGGAGCACCGCCCGTGCGCGGCCGGCCGCGATCGCGTCCGCGGCGTGCGCCGCCATGACCTCCCAGGTGGCGCCGCCCACGGACGTGGAGTCGACCCAGGTGGGCCGCAGGCCGAGGTACTCGGCGACTTCCGCGGGCGCCAGCGTGCCGAGTCCCGCCGACGCGAAGCCGTCGATCACCGAGCGGTCCAGGCCCGCGTCGGCCAGCGCGCGGCGGGCGGCCTGGGCGTGAAGGGCGTACGGCGTCGCCTCGTCGACCCGGCCGCAGTCGGACAGCGACACGCCGACGATCGCGGCCCTCCGGCCGGTCACAGCAGTCATAGATCTGACGGTATATCAGATCGATGAGTGGCGGGCCTGTGCATGCATGCGCCTCCCCCCTAATATGACGCATCGTCAGATGGAGAAGGGACCCCGCCCATGGACGCCCGCTTCACCGCCGAACAGGACGAGATCCGCCGTACGGTGCGGGAGGCGCTCGCCCAGCGCTGCGGCCCGGAGGACCTCCGGGCCGCAGCGCGGACCGACGCCGGCCACGACCCCGCCCTGTGGACCACCCTCGCGAAGCAGCTCGGTCTGCCCGGGCTCGCGCTCCCGGAGGAATACGGCGGTGTCGGCTGCACCACCACCGAACTCGCCCTCGCCTGCGAGGAGGTGGGCCGTGGCCTCGCCCCCTTGCCGCTGCTGTCCACGGCCGTTCTCGCCGCGCCCCTGCTGCTCGCCCTCGGCACCGACGACCAGCGCACCCAGTTGCTGCCCCGTATCGCCTCCGGGGAGCTGACCGCCACCCTCGCCGTGCCGGGCACGGCCCTCGCCACCGCCCTCGCCCTCGTCGGCGGCAACCGGGGCGACTGGGCGGGCGGCGGACGCGCCGGCGGCATGCAGGCGCGGCGGGCGGACGGCGCCTGGCGGCTGTACGGGGAGGCCGGTCAGGTGCTCGACGGGCACAGTGCCGGGCTGCTGGTCGTGGCCGCCCACGCCGGGGGATTCGCACGGTCGCGAACCCTGCTTTTCCTCGTGCGGGAGGGCGGGGTGCGCACGAGGCAGACGGCTCTTGACGGCACGCGGCCCTGTGCCCGGGTGCAACTCCGCGATGTCGAGGCTGAGTTGCTGGGGGAGGACGGCGCCGATGTGCCCGGGGCGCTCGCCGCCGTCGGGGACCGTGCCGCCGCCATCCTCGCCTGCGAGGCCGTGGGGGTCGCCGACCGGGCGCTGGAGCGGACCGTCGAGTACGTCAAGCAGCGGGAGCAGTTCGGGCGGCCGATCGGATCCTTCCAGGCCGTGAAGCACCGGCTGGCCGACGTGTACGTGCGGGTGCAGGCGGCGCGTTCGGCGGCGTACTACGCGGCCTGGGCGACCGTCCAGGGGGAGCGACTTGGCGGGCTCGCCCTCGCGCAGGCACTGGAGGCCCTACGGACCGCCGCTGCCGAGGGGATCCAGCTGCACGGCGGCATCGGGTTCACCTGGGAGCACGACGCGCATCTGTACTTCAAGCGGGCGGCCGGGGACGAGCTGCTGTTCGGCCCGGTGCACCGGCTGCGGGCGCACGCCGCCGACGTGGCCCGGCTCTTCGAGCAGAGGGAGGTGGCCGTGTGACGGCCGTGGGTGTACGGATCGTGCAGAAGGTGTCCTCCACGCGCGCTTTCGCGAAGGTCGCGCCGTACGTCGTGCCCGCGCTGGACCGTGCGGTGCACCGGCTGTCCCGGGGCAAGGTCCTGCTCAGCGCGCAGATGCTGCCGGGCGTGATCCTCACGTCCACCGGCGCGAGGAGCGGGCTGCCGCGCCGGACCCCCCTGGCGTGCATGCCGGAGGAGAGCGGCAGCTGGCTCGTCATCGGTTCCAACTTCGGGCGGACCGGTCACCCCGCCTGGACCGCGAACCTCCTGGCCCACCCCGAGGCCGAGGTCAGCTGGAAGGGGGAGGACGTCCCGGTCACGGCCCATCTGCTGGCGGGCGAGGAGCGGGAAGCGGCCTGGAAGGCGGTCCTGGCCTTCTGGCCGCCGTACGCGACGTACCAGGCGCGGGTGGAGCGGGAGATCCGGCTGTTCCGGATCGTGCGGCGTCTGCCCTCCGGCCGATGACGGCGCCGACCGCGCCTCTCAGAGTGTCGTCAGAGGCTCCACCAGCAGAAACGCGCCGATGCCGAGCATCGCGGCGCCGCTCGCCCGAGTGACCGCTTGGGCGGCGGCCGGACGTGCCCGCAGTGCGGTCCGGGCCAGGACGGCGACGGTCAGGTGGACGGCCGTGCAGCACGCCATGTGGGAATCACAGCTCCCGTATCCATGGGAGGGACATTGGGCGCGATTTGCGCGAAAGTGTTTCATGATTTTGCCCGCGATCACTGATTTCGGGGGAAGGTCTACCTCATGGACCCCCGTGGAGCGGAAAATCCTTGCCGAGCTGCGGCAGGACGGGCGGCTGACTGTGACCGAGCTGGCCGCGCGGGTGCGGCTCAGCGTCTCGCCGTGTCACCGGCGGCTGCGCGAGCTGGAGCGGAGCGGCGCGATCCGCGGCTACCGGGCCGTCGTCGACGCGGCCGCCGTCGGCCGGGCGTGCAGCGGCTGACGTCCACTCTGGTGATGAAACACGTGGTGGAGGACCGGCCACTGCCCGATACGCGGGCGTGACGCCTCGGCGTGCCGGCACAGGCAGCGGGCGGTGGTCCACCGGAGTGGACCACCGCCCGCATGACAGAACTTGAGCTGGAACAGCCGACCAGGGCAGAGGAAGTGTGTGGCGACGGACTATTTCGTCGGCTTCTTCCCCGTTACACCCAAATGCACCAACAGTGCAAGATTCGGCTTGAGTTCGGCCTGTTTGACGCCCCAGGACTGGAAACCCTTCTGGTGGGAGGCCACGGACGCGAGCATCGCCACCAGCGCACCGGCCACGGCCGCCGGGTTCACGTCCTTGTCGACCCTGCCCTTGGACTGGAGTTCGGCAATCGAGTCCGCGAGGGAGTTGTTCACGGAGTTCAGGATCTTCATGCGGATCTTGTAGAAGCGCTTGTCGCCCTCGGCCGCGCCCAGGTCGACGACGCGCAGGATCGCGTCGTGTTTGCGCCAGAACTCGAGGAATCCGTCCACGAGTTCCTGCGCCGTCTGCCAGCCGGCCTTGCCGACCCATGAGCGCCCTTCGAGCAGCGCGGTCAACCCCGCGCCCTCCGCGGCCATTTGCTCGGCGATCTCCAGAACGGCGCCTTCGACGTCCGGGAAGTACTGGTAGAAGGTCGCCGGCGACGTCCCGGCCTTCCGGGCGACATCAATGACTTTGACGTCCCGGTAGGGCGAGGAGCTGAGCATCTCGCTGAGGCAGTCGAGCAGCTTCTGCCGGGTCGCCTGCCCTCGCCGACCGGCCACGCGGCCGTCGACGGTACGCACTTGTCCTGTCATGCCGTCAGCTTACCGACGGGTGATCGAAGCGCGATTCGGCCGACTGCAAATGGGGAGTAGGGGGGCCGCGGCGGCTTCCGGGTCCTGTGGGAAGGGACTACGCAGGCCGGCCTGCTGGAGGCCGAAGACGGCGCCCTCGGGCTCGATGCCCGGCGCCGCTGGGCCCAGGATGCCCCACGGGGGGCGAGCGGGACGAGCACCTGGCCGCCGGCCGCCCGGAACCGCCGGGACCCGCACGGGGAGCGCGGTGGCGTCGGGCGTCGCGAAGTACATCGTCTTCGCGTCGACCCGGCAGGGACGCCCTCGGGGAAGGCGGCACCGTCCGGGCCCTCGCCGGAGGGCGAGAGGGAACTCGGCGCGGTCAACCAGCCGGGCGGCCGCGTACAGGTACCGCCGTTCGAGACCTCGTACGGACGGGTGGCGGTGGTCACGGACAATCAGGGGGCATCCTTCGCGCCGCCCCAGAGGTGGCCGGGGCGCGGTGGTGCCGTGGGGCGGCACTTCGGGGGCGGTTCGGGCGTTCCATCATGCGGGCGCCCGCTTCCCGAAGGGCGGTCCGGCATGGTTTTGTCCTGAGACACCCCGTTCCGCCCTCGGGTTCGCAACCGATGGCGCGGACAGGGAGAATCGGGCTGCGTGCCGCCACGGCGGTGCGGTGGTGAGACGCTGCACGGGGTCGCGTGCACAAGCGGATGACGCGACCCGTACGGGGAGGTGGCAGGCAAGTGGTGGATCAGCTGACACAGCACGACCCACGGCGGATCGGGCCGTTCGAGGTGCTGGGACGGCTGGGTGCCGGCGGCATGGGGCTGGTCTATCTGGCGCGCTCGGCGTCCGGCCGTCGCGTGGCGATCAAGACGGTGCGCACCGAGCTGGCCGAGGACCAGCTCTTCCGCGTGCGCTTCACGCGCGAGGTCGAGGCCGCACGGGCGGTCTCCGGCTTCTACACGGCGGCCGTGGTCGACGCCGACCCGCGCGCGGCGGTGCCGTGGCTCGCGACCGCGTATGTGCCCGCACCCTCCCTCGAGGAGATAGTGACCGAGTGCGGGCCGCTGCCGGCCCAGGCGGTGCGCTGGCTGGCCGCGGGCGTCGCGGAGGCGCTGCAGTCCATCCACGGAGCGGGTCTGGTCCACCGCGACCTGAAGCCCTCGAACGTGCTCGTCGTCGAGGACGGCCCCCGGGTGATCGACTTCGGTATCGCCTCCGGGGTCTCGAATACACGTCTGACCATGACGAACGTCGCCGTCGGAACGCCCGCGTACATGTCCCCCGAGCAGGCGAAGGACTCGCGCAGCGTGACCGGGGCGAGCGACGTCTTCTCGCTCGGCTCGATGCTCGTGTTCGCGGCCACCGGACATCCCCCGTTCCACGGCGCCAATCCCGTCGAGACCGTCTTCATGCTGCTGCGCGAGGGCCCGGACCTGTCGGGCCTGCCGGACGAGCTGCGCCCGCTCATCGAGTCCTGCATGCAGATGGAGGCCACCGCCCGCCCGAACCCGGCTGACCTCCAGGCCCAGCTGGCACCCCACCTCTTCGGCTCGGGGTCCGACGACAGCGGTACGGCGTCGGCGTGGCTGCCCGAGAAGGCGGTCTCCCTGATCGAGGCGAGACGCGGCGGGCGTCCGGCGGCGAAGCCGTCCGCCGGGAACCGCAGCGGAGGCGGCGGGCGCCCGGCGGTGCCGCCTCCGCCGTCGCACGTGCCGGCGCCGGTGCCGGTGCCGGTCGGCGCGCCCGACGCCGGCCCGGTGCGGCTCGCGGGCGCGTCCGTGCCGATCGGGCCCGGGCCGCGGGTCGCTGACGCCCGCGCCGCCGCGGTGAAGGCGCCTCCCCCGGAGGCGGGCCTCGCCGCGTCCTGGTCCCGGCCGAGCCCGGGGAGCAACGGCGCGGCCGGAGCCGCCACGGTCACGCCGACGACCGCACCGCCGGAGACGGCCTCCGGCTGGCGCCCATGGCGTTTCCGCATGTCGAACGATGTCTGGGGCACCCCCTCGGTCGCCGACGACCTCGTCTACGTCACGTCCTTCGAGGTGCACGCCCTGGATGTGGCGACCGGCCGCCGTCGCTTCAAGACGCGGGACGTGGCCTGGTCGATGGCGGTGGCGGAGGGCCGCATCCACGCCTCCGACGGCCCCACGCTCTTCGCCCTGGACGCCCGCGAGGGCGCGGACCTGTGGCGGCTGTCCATGGACGGCTGGGTCTACTCCCTCAAGGCCGACCGCGGCACGGTCGTCACCGGCACCCGCGGCGGGGGCGTTCAGGCGTGGGAGGCGTCGGGCGGCCAGAAGCTGTGGGAGATCACCGGCGCGCAGACGGACTTCGAGGCGCCGGAGGCGGGGCCGGTCGTCCACGAGGGCACGGTGTACGTGTGGAAGGACGCCCGGCTGCGGGCCCTGGAGGCGCGTACGGGCGAGGAGCGCTGGTCGTACCCGATCGGGGACGCGGCGTCCTGTGGCGGCGTCCCCCTGCGCCTGACGCACGCGACGGACGGCTACGTGTACGTCTCGGCCGGCACCCGGGTCCTGGCCGTCGAGGTGTCCAGCGGCATGGTGCGCTGGCACTTCGAGGCGCCCGCGGTGTTCCTGTGCCCGCCAACCTTCGTGCCGGGCCCCGCGGTGACGGGCGGGGGCATCTACCTGGCGGACTACCTCGGCACGGTGTACGCCCTCGACGCGACGGACGGCCGCGACCGCTGGCGCATCGCCACGGAGGCGCGGGCCGCGATCGAGCCGGTGCTGGTGGCGGCGGGGCACGTCCACGTGGGCAGCGGCAGGGGGCTCTACACCCTGGACGCGGTCACGGGCACCCCGAAGTGGCGCTTCCAGGCGGGCGGCGACATCGTGGGCTCCCCGGCGGTGGCGGAGGGACGTATCCACTTCGGCTCCACGGACCACCTGCTGTACACGCTGAAGGCCGACGACGGCCGCCTGCGCTGGAAGCTGGCGACCGGCGGCGAGATCACCGGTCCGCCGGTGGTGAAGGACGGCGTGGTGTACGCGTGCAGCAAGGACCGCTGTGTGTACGCCCTGGACGCGGAGAAGGGGACGGGCACCGCGCGGACGGCCTGAGCCGCGCGGCCTGGACGGCCGTCGTACCGGACCTGACGGAAGGGGCACCGTACGGCGGCCGTCACCCTGACGTTACGCCCGGTGCGCGAGTGGCGCCATGCGGTGACGAACGTGACGGTGTCGGCGGGCAGGGCGTCCGCATCCACCTGCACGGGGCGGTCTCGTGCCCGTCGACGACGGTCGCCCGTCGGCAGTCGAGGTCCCTCACCGCACCCGGTAACCCCCCGTCCGCCGCCCGGCGAACAGCTCCGCCTGGCGCTCGGACGGCAGGTTCCCGAGCGTGATCAGCGGCGGCGCCTGTGCGAAGGCCTGTGCGCGCGCCGCCTCCTTCGCCGCCCACAGGGCCCGTACGGTGCCCTGCACCCCCTCCGGCGGGTAGGAGGCGATGACGGCGGCACAGCACACTGCCGCCTCCAACGCCTCACCCGGCGCGGTGAGTTCGGAAACGAGGCCGATCTCGTACGCCCGCCGGGCGGAGAGCCGCTCGGCGTTCCCCATCAGCGCCATCCGCGCCGCCTCCCCGTACGGCATCCGGTGCGCCATGTAGACGGACTCGTACGCGCTCACCATCCCGTAGGTGGTGTGCGGGTCGAAGAAGGCCGCCGTCGTGTCCGCCACGACGAACTCGCTCTCCCCGAGCAGGTAGAACGCCCCTCCGCAGGCCATGCCGCGTACGGCGGCGATCACCGGCTTCCACAGGTCGTTCGCCTTCGGCCCGATCCTGAGCAGCGGATCGTCCACCATGTACGGCGAGTTCGGCTGCGGGACGACGGCTTCGCGGTCGAGTCCCGTGCAGAAGGCCCGCTCACCGGCACCGGTGAGGACGACGGCGCGTACGGAGTCGTCGAAGCGCAACCCGCGCCAGCAGGTGCCGAGTTCGGCGGCCGTCGGCAGGTCGATGGCGTTGAGCTTGGCCGGCCGGTCGAGGGTGACGACCGCGACCCCGGTCTCCTCGTCGGCGGTGATCCGCAGCCCCTCGCTCACGGCCGCTCCAGAACCCACCGGGGCAGCCCGTCCCCGCCGAAGACGACCTGCACCCTCGCGCCGATGCGGATCCGGTCGGGGGCCATCGAGTCCAAGGGCGCGTCAGGGCCGGTGACCAGGTTCCCGACGAGCCGGATGCGCGGCGCCTCGGCCAGTTCGACCACGATCACGTTGTACGGAGCCTGCGCCGCGTACGCCGGAAGCAGCGGCGGGTGCGGCACGACGTACGACCAGATCCGCCCCTTCCCGCTGGTCGGCCGCCACTCGCTCGCGAACGACCGGCAGTGCGGGCAGCAGGGGCGGGGCGGGAAGCGCGGTTCGCCGCAGTCGGCGCAGGCCTGGACGCGCAGTTCGCCGTGGGCGGCGTACTCCCAGAAGGGCGCGCCGTCCTCGTCGTGGACGGGGGAGAGGAGGGTGTCGGTCATGGGTCAGCTCCTCAGCAGAAGGGCGGAGGTAGGAACCCCCTCGCCGGCGGTGACCAGACAGGTGGCGGCGCCCGGGACCTGCGCGGTACTGGTCCCCCGCAGTTGCTTCACGCCCTCGTTGATGAGGTTGAAGCCGTGCACGTACGCCTCGGACAGCCCGCCGCCCCCGGTGTTGAGGGGCAGCCGTCCGCCGATCTCCAGCGCGCCCCCCTCGGTGAAGGCACCCCCCTCCCCCCTGCCGCAGAAGCCGTACCCCTCCAGGGAGAGCGGTACGAGGGGCGTGAACGCGTCGTAGATCTGGGCGACGTCGACGTCGTCCGGGGTGAAGTCGGCGTGCTTCCACAGGTGCCGGGCGGCCGCCCAGGCGGGTCCGGTGAGCGGGTCGTCGTTCCAGTAGTTGACCATGCCGTGGTGCTGGGAGGGCAGCCCCTGGGCGGCGGAGTGGACGTACACGGGCCTGTGCCGGCAGTCACGTGCGCGCTCGGCGGAGACGACGACACAGGCCAACGCGCCGTCCGTCTCGAGGCAGTTGTCGAAGAGGCAGAGCGGCTCGCTGATCCACCGGGAGCTCATGTACATCTCCCTCGTCAGCGGCCGCTCGTACATGATCGCGGCGGGGTTCTGGTTGGCGCGGTTGCGGCAGGCGAGGGTGACGTTGAAGAAGTGATCCCTGGTGGCGCCGAACTCGTGCAGGTAACGACGGGCAAGCATCCCGATCTCGTCGACGGGCCTCAGCAGCCTGAACGGCCGGGTCCACTGGGCAGGGGTGGGCAGTTGGGCCGCCGTGTTCTTCCAGGGCCTGGGCCCGCTGCCGCGCTTGCGAGACCGCCAGGCGACGCCGACGGTCGCCTGCCCGGTGGCGACGGCGGCCGCGAGATGCGCGACGGTGGCACAGGAGCCGCCACCGCTGTATCCGACCTTGCTGAAGAAGGTCAGATCCCCGAGCCCGACCGCCTTCGCGACTTCGACCTCGTCGGTCTCCTCCATGGTGTACGAGGCCAGCGCGTCGACCTCGCCGGGTGCGATCCCTGCGTCGTCGAGGGCGGCGAGGACGGCGCGACAGGCCAACGCCTTCTCGGATTCGGGGAGTCGTCTGGCGAAGGCGGTCTGTCCGATGCCGACGATGGCGGTCGCGTCCTTGAGCCCTGTCGCTGCCATGGGCACACCTCCGCTGGAGTCGGGACGGGCGGCTGACAGCCCGTCAGGCTACAGCTGATCTGACGGATAGTCAGCTATGCGTTTCATTGGTTTCTGGAGGCGGGCCGTGCGCGGTGACGTGGAGTGGGGCAGCATTCCGGGGCTGGTACGGAGCGCAGCCCGTCGTCACGGCGATAGCGAGGCGGTGGTCGAGGGCCGTACCCGGATCACGTACGACGAACTGGGCGCCCGCGTGGAACGCGCGGCTGCGGCCTGCCTCGCGCAGGGGGTCGGCGTCGGCGACCGGGTGGCGATCTGGGCGCCGAACACCCTGGACTGGATCGTCTCGGCGCTGGGAGCGGTGTCGGCGGGCGCGGTCCTGGTCCCGCTCAACACGCGCTTCAAGGGCACGGAGGCGGCGTACGTACTGGAGCGCAGCCGCGCGAAGCTGCTGTTCGTGACGGGCACATTCCTGGGGACGTCGTACGTGGCGTCGCTGCGCCGGGCGGCGGGGGAGGGACCGGGTGACGGCCCCCCTACCCGGCCTCCCCCACCTGGAAGAGGTGGTCGTGCTCTCGGACGACGCCCCCGCCGACTTCCGCACATGGAAGGACTTTCTGGCGGCCGGGGAGGGGGTGGGCGAGCGCGAGGTACGGGAGCGGGCATCATCCCTCACCGGTGCCGCACCCTCGGACATCATCTTCACCTCGGGCACGACGGGCCGCCCGAAGGGCGCGGTGATCACGCACGGGCAGACGCTGAGGGCATACGAGATCTGGACCGACCTCGCGGGTCTGAGGCAGGGCGACCGCTACCTGATCGTGAATCCCTTCTTCCACACCTTCGGTTACAAGGCGGGCGTGCTGGCCTGTCTGATGCGGGGCGCGACGATGATCCCGCAGCCGGTGTTCAACGTGGACACGGCGCTGGCGAACATAGCGGCGGAGCGGGTCTCGGTCCTGCCGGGCCCGCCGACGCTGCACCAGTCCCTCCTCGACCACCCCTCCCGCGACGCCCACGACCTCTCGGCCCTGCGCCTGGTGGTGACGGGAGCAGCGGTGATCCCACTCCGCCTGGTGGAACGCCTGCGCGGCGAACTCGGCGTGGAGACGGTCCTGACGGCGTACGGCCTGTCGGAGGCGAGCGGTTTCGTGACGATGTGCCGCAGTGGGGACGAGCCCTCGGTGATCGCGACGACGTCGGGCCGCGCGATACCCGGAACGGAGGTACGGGTGACCGACGCGAAGGGCACTCCCCTTCCCCCCGGCGCCCCGGGCGAGGTCCTGGTCCGCGGTTTCAACGTCATGCAGGGTTATTTCGAGGACGAGCGTGCCACGGCGGAGGTCCTGACCCCCGACGGCTGGCTCCGTACGGGCGATGTGGGAGTCCTGGACACCTCCGGCAACCTCCGCATCACGGACCGGATCAAGGACATGTTCATCGTGGGCGGCTTCAACGCGTACCCGGCGGAAATAGAGCAACTGCTCGGTCTGCACCCGGACGTGGCGGACGTGGCGGTGATCGGCGTACCGGACACACGGCTGGGCGAGGTCGGCAAGGCGTACGTGGTGCGGCGCCCCGGCTCGGCACTGACGGGGGACGACCTGATCGCCTGGTCCCGCCGCGAGATGGCGAACTACAAGGTGCCGAGGGCGGTGGAGTTCGTGGGGCAGCTGCCGCGGAATGCGAGCGGCAAGGTGGTCAAGGGAGTCTTGCGGGGGCTGACCGCTCCTTCTAGCCTGACATGACGCTCCTCGTACGTTGAAGTCTGTCCGGGCTCTCGAACGCAGGGAGTTCACATGCCGACCCAGCCGACCACCGGTCAGGTGTCCGGTCTCCGTCTCGACGACCTTTTCTCGGACCCGGAACTGTCTCACTACAGCGCGGTGAACGCGTGCCGCCGGCCGAGTGAGTCCGGGATGGGCGACGCATTGGTGTACCCGATGAGAGGCTCGACAGCGCGGCCGCGGTCCGTGCCGCGTGGCGGGTGAACGAGACGGGTGGCCGCGTCGGCACCGCACCGCTCGGTGACGCGATTGCGTCCCGACCTGCTGGTCGCGCATCTCGCCGAGCGGTGGGGCGTGCCGCCCACGGACGTCCCGTCCCTCGACGCGGCGGCCCGCGACCGGGGGTTCGCCGACGTGTCGGGGGCCGTGGAGGCGGCGCGCAGGTTCTACCTCCACGTTGCCGGGGTGCTTGAGGAGGGCCGCCTTCAGGGGTGAGCGGGGCTTGGCGGGCTACTACGCCGGGCGGGGCGCGGCGGGCTCGTCGACGCGGAGGCGTTGAGGCCCGTACCTGGGGTGGTCGGGCCGGGCGGCGACGGGGGCGGAGCCCGAGCGGCGCCGACCGGCCCGGGCTTCGGCCATGACCACGGCCAGCACGAACCAGAACAGCACATCGATGCGATCCAGGTTGGCCGGATGATCCATCATGCTCACCAGGAAGAACCCGGTCAGCGCGGCGAGCCCTGCGGTCCCGATGACCGACTTCGCACGGGCGGCGCGGGCCGCCGAGGCCCAGGCGATCACGGCCACCGAGGTGATGGCGAGCAGACCGAGCGGCCCTGCTTCCACCAGCCAGTTCAACCAGAGGTTGTGGGCGTGGACGAAGACCCGGTCGCCGGGCAGGGTGGCGGATATGGCGGCGCCCGACCGGCCGAGCCCGACGCCCAGCGGGTTGTCGGCGGCCAGTTCGAGGGCCGCCTTCTTGACATACCTCGGCCGCGACGGCTCCCCCTCCGCGCCGTCGCGGCCGATCCCCGTGTGGGAAGAAGGTCTAGCTGGGCTCGGACGTGATGTGCGTGTTGTCCGGCGTGGCTTCACCGTCGTCGACATCGGTGATGTGCGTGTTGAGCGGCTGGACGGTAGTGCCGGCCTCGGCGTCGGTGATGTGCGTGTTGAGCGGCTGGACGGCCGTGCCGGCCTCGGCGTCGGTGATGTGCGTGTTGTCCGGCTGGACGACCGGCTCGTCCTTGCTGGTGTCGCTCATGCTGGTGGCTCCCCATGGTTGTTGCTGTTGGACTGTCGAGGGCCCGCCCGGCCACTCCCCCGAGGGTGGCCGGGCGGGCCACTCAAATCGCCCACCCTATTCTGCGAGTTCGGCGATCTCACCGGCGGTCCGCCTGCCCCCGACGCAGCGGATCGACAAGGAAGAGAGTGCCTGGTGGCGATAAACGAACGATGAACGGTGGTGTCATGTGCTACGCGGCCGCTGCCGGGGCCAGCAGTGCCTGTACCTCTGCGGCTTCCGGTGAGTGCAGCCTCTCGTAGATCTCGAGAGCCTCGCGCCAGCAGACCTGGGCCCGACCGGTCTGGCCGATTCCGCTCAACGACTTGCCGAGGACGGTGAGTACGTTGCCCCGGCGCCATTCCCCGCCGATGCCCCTGAGCATCGAGAGGGCCATCTCGGCGTTGGCCGCCGCCTGCGCGGGGCGCTGGGCCACGAGATCCACTTCGGCGAGACGGAACAGGGTCATACCCTCCCACAGCCGCTGACGGCTGGTGCGGAAGACCTGGAGGGCGTCCCTGAGGCGGGCGGAGGCATCGGACAGCTGGCCGTTCCTGCTGAGGGCCATGCCCAGCGCGTAGTGGCCGTTCGCGGCCTTGAGGGTGTGCCCCAGCTCCTCATACATTTCGGTGCCCTGCCGCGCGAGGCTCACGGCGCTGTCGGCGCGGTCCGTCGCCAGGTGCAGGCGTGAGAGGTTGCACAGGGCAGCTGCCGTGCCCGACAGGTCGCCGCAGGCGCGGAAGTCCTTGATGGCCCTCTCGAGATGCTCCTCGGCCTCCGAGTAGCGGTTCTGATAGAAGGCGAAGGCGCCCAGGATGTTCGCCGCCCAGCAGCAGGGCAACGGATCCTCGGCGGCCTCGGAGAGCCTGAGAACCTGCCGCGCCTCCTGATCGGCCTCATCGAAGTATCCGGACCAGTGCCGGGCGTTGGCCAGGACGAGAACGGCCCGGCCCTCCGCGCGGCCGTCCGACGCCGCGCGTGCGGCATCGCGCAGGGCCGTGGCCGCCGCCTCGTACTCCTTGGAGTTCGCCCCGGACTCCGCCAGGTCCACCGTGGCCCACAGCAGGTCGACCGCCCGCCTGAGCCGGGCATCGTCGGACGACTGCCGAACACACGCGAGGAGGGGGATGGCCTCGGAGTAGAGCCAGTCCTGGGCCGCACGCCGGTCCGCCAAGGCCAGTCCGGCGGTCCGGGTCTTCTCCAGGTGATCCACCAGCCGATCCCCAGGCCGCTCGATCGCATAAACCCCCGCCGCCGTGGCCAGATAAAAGTCCAGCAACCGCGACAACGCCGCATCCCGCTCGCTCGGCGGATGCTCATCCCTCTCCGCGCACGCACGCGCGTAGAGCCGGACCAGGTCGTGGTACCTGTACCGCCCCGGGGCCGCCGACTCCAGCAGTGACGTGTCCACCAAGGACTCCAGCAGGTCCTCCGTGGCCTCCACCGGCAGGTCCAGCACCGCGGCCGCCGCCGTCAGCGAGATGTCCGGGCCGTCCGCCAGGCCCAGCAGACGGAACGCGCGGGCCTGGGCCGGCTCCAGCTGTCCGTACCCCAGTTCGAAGGTCGCCTTGACCGCCAGGTCGCCCGCCTGGAGTTCGTCCAGGCGGCGCCGCTCGTCAGCCAGCTTCGCCGCCAGGACAGAGACCGTCCAGGTGCGGCGCGCCGCCAGGCGGGACGCCGCGATCCGGATGGCGAGGGGCAGGAAGCCGCATGCCGCCACCACGTCCAGCGCGGCCTCGCGCTCCGACGCCACCCGCTCTTCGCCCACGATCTTCGTGAACAACGACAGCGCCTCGTCCGGGGACATCACGTCGAGGTCCACCAGGTGCGCGCCGGCCAGGTCCACCATCCGGACCCGGGAGGTCACCAGGGCCGCGCAGCCCTCCGTGCCCGGAAGCAGCGGGCGTACCTGGGCCGCGTCCTTCGCGTTGTCCAGCAGGACCAGGACCCGGCGGCCGTCCAGCATCGAGCGGTACAGGGCCGAGCGCTCCTCCAGGGAGTCCGGGATCGCCGAGTCCGCCGTGCCCAGGGCGCGGAGGAAGGAGCCGAGCACCGTCTCCGGTTCCGCCGCCCGCGGGCCCGCGCCCTGAAGGTCCACGTACAGCTGGCCGTCGGGGAAGGCGCTACGGGCCTGGTGTGCCACGTGCACGGCGAGGGTCGTCTTGCCGACGCCGCCGATGCCGGCCAGGGCCGAGACCGCCATCACCCGGCCCTCCGCCGACGCCAGCACGTCGCTCAGCTCGGCGACGAAGGACGCCCGTCCCGTGAAGTCGGGGACGGAGGCGGGGAGTTGTGCCGGACGCACGGGTGCGGCGGAAGGTTCCGGGGCAGGTGCCGACGGTTCCGCAAGGCCCGGGTCCGCCTGCAGGATCCGGTGCTGGAGTTCCCTCAGACCCGGGCGTGGGTCGACCCCCAGCTCGTCCGCCAGCAGACGGCGCGTGTCCGCGTACACCGCAAGCGCCTCCGCCTGGCGGCCCGACCGGTACAGCGCCAGCATCAGCAGTTCGCGCAGGCGCTCGCGCAGCGGGTGCGCCGCCGTCAGGGCCGTGAGTTCGGAGACCGCTTCCGCGTGGCAGCCCTGTTCCAGGTCCATGTCCAGGCGGGATTCGAGGAGTTGGAGGCGCCATTCCTCCAGGCGCGTCCGCTGCGTGTCCGCGTACGGGCCGGGCACGCTCGCCAGTGGCTCCCCGTCCCACAGCGCCAGCGCCTCGTTCAGCACGTGCCGGGCATGGCGCAGATCCCCGGCGTTCTTGGCCTTCTCCGCCTCCGCGGCCAGCTCCTGGGCGGCCGCGAGGTCCAGGGAACGGGCGTCACGCAGCCGCAGCGCGTACCCGCCCGACTCGCTGAGCAGTACCCCGGGGGAGAGGATCTTGCGGAGGCGGGACGCGTACGTCCGTACCGCCGCCAGCGCCCGCGGCGGCGGCTCGTCCCCCCACAGTGCGTCGATCAGCTCGGACGCCGTCGCCGTACGGCCCTCACGCAGCAGCAACGCGGCCAGCAGGGCGCGCTGCTGAGGCGAGCCCGTGGCCAGCAGCTCCTCTCCGCGCCACGCGCGCACCGGTCCGAGCACGCCGAAGCGCAGCGTCGCCGATTCCTCGGGACCCCGTTGCTCAGGTACTCGCGGTACACCGTCCATCGCTGCCCCCAGGCCCCCCTGCCGAACCGACCACAATCAGGAGGCCAGTTTGCCTTGTTCATGGCGGATGCGTCAGCTCTGGGAGACGGCGATCACAGGGCGTCGCACGGTGCGTCACAAGGCCCACACATGTTCTTGCCGTGCCGGAAGGGCCTCCACGACAGCTGACGGACCGTCAGATCGGCGCTAGCGTGTCCGGCTATGGAGACCTCACCGACCGACGGAACCTTCCCGAAGATCATCTCCGTCGACGACCACACCGTGGAGCCCCCGAACGTCTGGCAGGACCGGCTCCCGCAGAAGTACCGGGACGTCGGCCCGCGTATCGTCCGTGCGCCCCTGAAGGAAATGACCTTTCTCGGCGGCAGGTTCGCCCCCGTCATGGGTGCGCCCGGCGACGACGGCCCGCTCGGCGACTGGTGGGTGTACGAGGACCTGCACCGGCCCCTCACTCGTCTGGACACGGCCGTCGGGTGCAGCAGGGACGAGATCAAGCTCGAGGTCATCACGTACGAGGGGATGCGCCCCGGCTCGTACGACGTCCCCCAGCGCCTCGCCGACATGGACGTCAACCACGTCCAGTCCGCCCTCTGCTTCCCGACCTTCCCGCGCTTTTGCGGTCAGACCTTCACCGAGGCCAAGGACCGGGCGCTGGGGCTGCTCGGGGTGCGCGCCTACAACGACTGGATGGTGGAGGAGCGGTGCGGCCCCGAGGCGCAGGGCCGTCTCATACCGCTGACCCTCATCCCCCTCTGGGACGCCGAGCTCGCGGCGGCGGAGGTACTGCGCAACGCCGCCCGCGGCGTCCGTGCCGTCGCCTTCTCCGAGATCCCGCCCCACCTGGGGCTCCCGTCCGTCCACACCGACGACTGGGACCCCTTCCTCGCCGCCTGCGACGAGACCGGCACCGTCGTCGCGATGCACATCGGCTCCAGCAGCAGGATGCCGTCCACCTCCGCCGACGCGCCGCCCGCCGTCGGCTCCACCATCACCTTCGCCAACTGCTGCTTCTCGATGGTCGACTGGCTGATGAGCGGCAAGTTCGAGCGCTTCCCGAACCTCAAGGTGATGTACGCGGAGGGTCAGATCGGGTGGATCCCCTACATCCTCGAGCGCGCGGACGTGGTGTGGGAGGAGAACCGCGGCTGGGGCGGCGTCGCCGACAAGGTCCACCGTCCGCCGTCCGAGCTCTTCGCCGACCACGTCTTCGGCTGCTTCTTCGACGACGCCTTCGGACTGCGCAACCTCGACGCCATCGGGGCGGGGAACGTCCTCTACGAGACCGACTATCCCCACTCCGACTCCACCTGGCCGAAGTCACGCGAGATCGGCGAGACCCAGATGGGGCATCTGGCCGCGGACGTCGTGGAGCGGATCGTCCGGCGCAACGCCATCGACCTGCTGGGCCTGACGGAGGACGGGCTGTGGGCCGGGCCGGGCGGCACCTGTTGAGCGGGCGTCTGCGGTACGGGATGCAGCTTCCCGTCCAGTCCCAGAGCACGATCTATGCCGAGGAGTGGGAGGCGGGCGCGGGGCCGGCCGACCTCGTCGAGATCGCCCGGGCCGCCGAGCGCGCCGGGTTCGACTACGTCGCGAGCTGCGACCACGTCGCCGTCCCGCGACGCCTGGCCGACTCCATGGGTACGGTCTGGTACGCCCCCTTGGCCACCCTCGCCCATCTCGCGGCCGTCACCGAACGCGTGCGGCTGCTGAGCCATGTCGCGATCGTCGGGTTGCGGCATCCGCTGGTCACCGCCAAGCAGTACGCGACGCTCGACCACCTCTCCGGCGGACGGCTCGTCCTCGGTGTGGGGGCCGGGCATGTGCGGGAGGAGTTCGAGGCGCTGGGGGTGGACTTCGGGCGGCGGGGCGCCGTGCTCGACGAGACGATCGACGCCCTGAGGGCGGCGCTCGGGCCGGACGAGTTCCCGGTACACCACGGCAAGTCGTACTACTTCGAGGGGCTCGGGCAGCGGCCACGGCCGGTGCAGGAGAGCGTCCCCCTCTGGGTCGGCGGCTCCTCGCCCGCCGCCGTGCGCCGGGCCGCGCTCAAGGGCGACGGCTGGCTGCCGCAGGGCGACCCGCGTGACCGGCTGCCCGCTCAGATCGCCCGGCTCCTCCGGCTCCGGGTGGAGGCGGGCATCGAGGAAACCCTCACCGTGGGTGCCATCACCGAACCGCTCTACGTGGGTGATCCGCGCTGGGACGTGGGACGGCGCACGATCAGCGGCGCTCCGGAGGCGGTCGCCGAGTCGCTGCGCGCGTACGGAGCGATGGGCGTGCACCAGATCCAGGTGCGGTTCCGCTGCCGGAGCCGTGCCGAACTCACGGACCAGATAGCGGCGTTCGGGGCCGAGGTGGCCCCCCACCTTGACTGAGGAGACCCATGGGCAAGCTGGACGGGCGCGTCGTCATCGTCACCGGTGCGGCGCGCGGACAGGGTGAGCAGGAGGCGCGGTTGTTCACGGCGGAGGGCGCCCGGGTCGTCCTCACGGACGTGCTCGACGACCGGGGGGAGGCGCTCGCCAAGGAGCTGGGGCAGCACTACGTCCACCTCGACGTGGGGCGCGAGGCCGAATGGGCCGCCGCCGTGGCCGCCGCGAAGGAGGCGCACGGGCACATCGACGGGCTGGTCAACAACGCCGGGATCCTGCGGTTCAACGCGCTGGTCGACACGCCCCTCGACGAGTTCATGAACGTCGTACAGGTCAACCAGGTGGGCTGCTTCCTCGGGATCAAGGCCGTCGCGCCCGAGATCGCGGCCGCCGGCGGCGGGACCATCGTCAACACCGCCTCGTACACCGCGGTGACCGGGATGGCGGCCGTGGGCACGTACGCGGCGACCAAGCACGCCGTCCTCGGCCTCACCAGGGTCGCCGCCATCGAGCTGGCGAACCGGAAGGTCCGCGTCAATGCCATGTGCCCCGGCGCCATAGACACCCCGATGTCCAACAGGGCCCGGCTGGACCCGGACGCGGACGCGGACGCCGAGGAGATGTCCAAGGCCCTGGACGAGCTGTACCGCAGGCTCGTGCCGCTCGGTCGGATCGGGAAGCCGGAGGAGGTGGCGAGGCTCGCCCTCTTCCTGACCTCCGACGACTCCTCCTACATCACCGGGCAGCCGTTCGTGATCGACGGCGGATGGCTGGCCGGGGTCTCCGTCATCTGACTTATCGTCAAGTATTGACGGTCCATTCGGGCAGTGCCACAGTCGGCGGCAGATGAATCTGACGATACGTCAGGTAGGGACTTTGGGCAGACGCTCGTGGGGACGGTGAACCTCCTTGGAATTCGGGCTCTTTGTACAGGGATACGTGGGCAAGCGGGCCGAGACCGATCCGCTCGCGGAGCACAAGGCGCTGATGGAGGAGACCGAGTACGTCATCCAGGCGGACAAGTCCGGCTTCAAGTACGCCTGGGCGTCCGAGCACCACTTCCTGGAGGAGTACTCCCACCTCTCCGCCAACGACGTCTTCCTCGGCTATCTGGCCCACGCCACCGAGCGGATCCACCTCGGCTCCGGGATCTTCAATCCGCTCGCCCAGGTCAACCACCCGGTGAAGGTCGCCGAGAAGGTCGCCATGCTCGACCACCTCACCGGAAACCGTTTCGAGTTCGGCAGCGGACGCGGCGCCGGCTCCCACGAGATCCTCGGCTTCCTCCCCGGTATCACCGACATGAACCACACGAAGGAGATCTGGGAGGAGACCATCACCGAGTTCCCCAGGATGTGGCTCCAGGACGAGTACGCCGGCTTCCAGGGCAAGCACTGGTCGCTGCCGCCGCGCAAGGTGCTGCCCAAGCCGTACGGGAAGTCGCACCCCGCGATGTGGTATGCGGCCGGGTCCCCGCCGTCGTACGCCATGGCCGCGAAGAAGGGCCTCGGGGTGCTTGGCTTCAGCGTGCAGAAGGTCTCCGACATGGAGTGGGTGCTGGAGCAGTACAAGACGGCGATCGTCGACGCGGAACCCGTCGGGGACTTCGTCAACGACAACGTGATGGTGACGACGACCGCCGTCTGCGCGCCCACGCACGAGGAGGCGATAAGGATCGCGGTCAACGGCGGACTGCACTACCTGCCGTCCCTGGTCTTCCGCTACCACGACACCTTCCCGCGCCCCGAGGGCTTCCCTGTCTGGCCCGAGACGCTCCCCGAGTCCACCGAAGAGTTCATGGAACTGCTCATCGAGGAGGAACTGCTCATCTGCGGCGACCCCGACGAGGTGCTCACCCAGTGCAAGAGGTGGGAGCAGGCGGGCGCGGACCAGCTCAGCTTCGGACTGCCGGTCGGGATCCCGAAGGAGGAGACGTTCCAGACGATCCGGCTGATCGGCGAGCACGTCATCCCGAAGATCGACACGGACCCGGTGCATCGCACTACGCGGTTTCGGCAGGGCGCCTGATCGCCGTCGGCGGCGGGCGTACGGCGACTGCGGGTCCGTCGTGGCTGGTCGCGCCCGCGCGGCGGAGCAGCATGTCGACACAGCCCCGCGCCCCTTACTGCGCGCCATGACCCGCACCGGGTTTTGAGGAGGCAAGCCCATGCTCGATCACGTCATCAAGGGCGCGACCGTCGTCGACGGGACGGGTGCGCCCGGATACACCGCGGACGTGGGGATACGGGACGGGCGCATCGCGACCGTCGGTACCGTGCGCGAGGAGTCCCGTACCTCCGAGGAGGCGACCGGCCTCGTCCTCGCCCCCGGCTTCGTCGACCCGCACACACACTACGACGCCCAGCTGTTCTGGGACCCGTACGCGACCCCGTCCCTGAACCACGGGGTCACCACGGTCGCGGCGGGCAACTGCGGCTTCACCCTCGCCCCGCTGAATCCCGCACGCCCCGAGGACGCCGACTACGCCCGCCGGATGATGTCCAAGGTCGAGGGGATGTCCCTGGTCGCGCTGGAGGAGGGCGCGCCCTGGAGCTGGCACACGTTCGGGGAGTACCTGGACGCCCTCGAAGGCCGGATCGCCGTCAACGCGGGCTTCATGGTGGGGCACTGCGCGCTGCGACGGTATGTGATGGGCCCGGAAGCGATCGGCGGACAGCCGACCGGGGAGCAGCTCGCGCGGATGCTCCGGCTCTTCCACGAGGCCATGGACGCGGGTGCCAACCGGTCCTGAACCTGCCCGTGCCCGAGCGCATCGCGAAACTCCGCGATCCGGCTGTCCGCGCCGAGATGCTGCGGCGCGCCGACTCCAAGGAGGCGGGGGTCTTCCGGCGCCTCGTGAACTTCGGCCGTTACGTCATCGGGGACACCTACAGCCCGCGCAACGAGGGCCTGACCGGTCGGGTCGTGAACGACATCGCCGCCGAACGCGGTCAGGACCCCTTCGCGTGCCTGGTCGACATCTGCGCGAACGACGAGCTGCGTACGGTGCTGTGGCCGATGCCCACCGACAACGACCCGGACTCCTGGGCGCTTCGGGCGGAGACCTGGCGGCACGAGGACGTCCTGCTCGGCGGCTCCGACGCGGGCGCCCATCTGGACCGCATGTGCGGGGCCCCGTACACGACGCGGTTCCTCGGGGACTGTCTGCGCGGGCGGAAGTTGGTGCCGCTGGAGCGGGCCGTGAAGATGCTGACCGACGATCCCGCGCAGCTGTTCGGGCTGCGGGAGCGGGGCCGGGTGCAGGGGGGCTTCCATGCCGACCTGGTCCTCTTCGACCCGGAGCGCATCGACGCCGGAGGGGCCACCCTGGTGCACGACCTGCCGGGAGAGAGCCCGCGGCTGGACTCCAGGGCGCTCGGGGTGCGGGCGGTCTGGGTGAACGGCGTGGCGGCGATACGGGACGACGTGGTGACCGGGGCCGTACCGGGCAGGGTGCTCCGCTCCGGGCGGGACACCAGGACGGTGAGCACCACGTGACGCAGCGTCAGCGGCTGTTCGTCGGCGGAGCGTGGGTCGAGCCCGACGGAGGCCACTACGAGGTCGTCGACCCGGCGACCGAGGGGATCGTCGGGTGGGCGCCGGAGGCCTCGCGGGAACAGGTGCACGCGGCGGCCGCCGCGGCCCGCGAGGCCTTCGGACCGTGGTCGCGCACACCCCCGGAGGAGCGGGCTGCGGTCCTCGCCCGCGCGGCGGACGTGATGCAGCGCAACCTCGTGCCGTACGCCGACCTCGCACAGGCGGAGAGCGGCGCCACCACCGGTACGGCGCGCGGGATGCAGGTCGGGGTGGCGGTGGCCCGGTTCCGGCGGTACGCGCGGATGGAGCCGGTGGAGCAGCCGCTGCCGCCGCAGATCAACGAGGCGGGGCCGTTCGGCGGGGCGGCTGTCATGGGCGCGCTCGCGGTGCGCCAACCGGTCGGCGTGGTCACTTGCATCACCTCGTACAACAACCCGTGGGCGAACCCGGCGGGCAAGGTCGCGCCCGCGTTGGCGATGGGCAACACGGTGGTGGTGAAGCCGGCGCCGCAGGACCCGCTGTCGGTGTACCGCATGGCCGAGGCGCTTCAGGAGGCGGGTGCGCCGCCGGGCGTCGTGAACGTGGTCAGCGGTTCACGCCCCGAGGTCGGCGAAGCGGCCGTCGAATGCCCGGACGTCGACATGGTGAGCTTCACCGGCTCCACGGCCGTCGGGCAGCGCATCGCCGAGGTGTGCGGCCGGTCCATGAAACGGCAGCTGATGGAGCTGGGAGGCAAGGGGGCGGCGCTGGTCTTCGACGACGCGGACCTCGAGTCGGCGGTGGCCGGAATAGGCACCACGTTCTCCTTCTACAGCGGCCAGATCTGCACGGCTCCGACGCGAGTGATCGCGCAGCGGGGCGTGTGCGACCGCCTGGTGTCCCAACTGGCGGAGTACGCAGGTCACTTGACACTCGGGAACCCACGCGAGCGGGGCACGGCGGTGGGCCCGGTGATCTCGGCGGCGCACCGGGACCGTGTGGAGTCGTACGTGGAACTCGGGCGCAAGGAGGGCGCGCGGCCGGTCACCGGGGGCGAACGCCCGCCGCACGACCGCGGCTTCTACGTCGCGCCCACTCTCCTGGCGGACTGCACCCCCGACATGAGAGTGGTCCGGGAGGAGATCTTCGGCCCGGTCGTCGTGGTCGTCCCCTTCGACGACGAGGAGGAAGGCATAGCCCTGGCCAACGACACGGACTACGGCCTGATCGACTACGTCTGGTCCGGTGACGTCGCCCGCGCCTTCCGCGTGGCCCGCCGGCTGCGGGCGGGCGGCGTCGGCGTGAACACCGTCGGCCGCAACATGGAGGCCCCGTTCGGCGGCTTCAAGAAGAGCGGCGTCGGCAGGGACGTGGGTTCCTACGCACTGCACGCGTACAGCGAGTTGCAGGCGATCGTGTGGCCGGGTTGAGGTGACGGGCTGCCCGGGTGACCTCAGTCGTCCAGGTCCACCCGCACCGTGAGCAGCTCCGCCCCGAGCGCCCGTACCGCCGTGCTGTTCAGGCGCGGCAGCGTCCTCAGCCTGGCCCGGGGGTCGTCGTCCGGGAGCAGGTGGGCCGTGCCCGGGTGCCAACGGCCCCGGATGCGGACCCGGACCCGCGGGTTCGCCCGGATGTTGCGGACGTACTGGGACCTCTCGCCGTACTCCGAGACCAGCCAGAACGAGTCTCCGATGCGGCGCCCGCCCACGGGGGTCTGGCGCGGCAGCCCGGAGACGCGTCCCGTCGTCTCCAGGACCGTCTGGAGGGGCAGGCGGCGCAGCACCGGATTGCCCACGTGGCGCTGGAACGCCGTGACGGCCCGGTACTTGAGGTCGGCATGACGTGACATGCCCCCATGCTCTCCCCATCGGCCCACCGCTGTCAGCCGCGCCACCCCCGAGGGCCTACGCCCCGCCCAGGAAGATCGGGTTCGTGAACGCGGCCGGCACCCCCGGCACCGGGCCCACCGCCGCCTCGTGCCGCAGCTCCGCCCGTACGTACGCCGCGTACGCCGGCGTCGTGTGCCACTCGACCGTGCCCGCCCCGGCCACCGGCAGCGGATCGCTCGTGAACAGCACGCCCTGGTCGGTGACGAAGCGGACCGTGCAGCGGGGCGCTCCCTGTGCTTCCAGGCGGACCGTGACCGGGGTGTCGCGGTCCACCCGCAACCGTTCGCCGATGCCCGCGTGTTCGCCGCGGCCGCCCGACGCGGTGAAGGCCAGCGACACGTTCTTCGACTCGGCGACGTACGAGCGGCCCGCGCGGATGCCCTCCTGGATGGCCTCCCGGGTCAGGTCGTCGGCCAGGACCACCGTCTGCGGGGTGCCGATGGCGTCCGGGTCTCGGTGCGCGTCGCTGTTGCCCATCGCGGGCAGCCACCGGGCGTGCCCTTCGCGGACCGCCGCCACCAGGGTGTTGTCCCACTCCGCCAGCGTGGCCTCGTCGTCCGGCGTGAACGGACCGTTCCACACCTCGACCGCGTCCGCCTCACCGAAGCCGAACTTCCATCCGCAGCCGATGCAGGTGGCGTGCGGATGGGCCGGGACGACCAGACCGCCCGCCCGGCGGATCTCCCGGACGAACCGGCCGAAGCGGTTGTCGCGCGCCCGGTAGCGCCAGTCGATGAACGTGCCGGGGTCGGTGCCCAGCGCCACCAGATGGCCGTTCCGCGTGGTCACCTCCTCACCCAGCATGATCAGCAGGTCGTCGCCCGCCTGGTCGGCCCAGTGCGCATGGGAGGAGTGGGTGTTGTGCTCCGAGGTGTTGATGAAGTCGAGTCCGGCGGCCCGGGCCAGCGCCGCGATCTCCGCGGGCGTGCGGCGGCCGTCCGAGTACCAGGAGTGCATGTGGCAGTCGCCGCGGTACCAGGCGCGGCCCCGGCCCTCGGCCCGGGACGGCGGGTACACGGGCACCGGGGTCTCGCCCCGCTCCCCGTAGGTGAGCGTGATCGTGACCTCGTATGTGAGGCCCTGCGGCGCCACCGTGTACGGGCCCAGGGTGATGTGCCAGGTGCCGGGGAGGATCGGGCCCGGGATGTAGCCGGGAGTGGCGTCGTCCGCGCGGATGAAGAACTCGGTGCGCGCGCCGCCGGACCAGCCGCGGAAACCCTTGCCGCCCAGCTCGGTCCCACGCTGGTCGAAGACTCCGATGTCGAGGGCGTTGCCCTGGGTGCCGGCCGGTACGGACGGCTTGTCGTAGGTGTAGGAGACCTTGATCTCACGGACGCCCTCGGGGACGTCGACGGGGAGGTAGACGAAGTCGGGGGAGCCGGTGGGCAGCGTGCCGCGCACCGTCCTCGTCTCCTGGTTGTCGGCCGCTTCGGCGGAGGGACCTCTGGAGAAGCTCACGGATCCCAACGTAAGCGCGGCGGCCGCGCCCGTCACGAACAATGCGCGTCTGCCGATGCCGTGGTCGTCCTCGCACATGCTGCTGCTCCCAACACGTCGGATGACAGGGGTGAGGCAGAGGTGGTGCCTCCCACTGTGGGGTTCACCCGTGAACTCCGGCGCACGGGAATCCGATCGGCAGCCGCGCGTCGGCGTAACAGGGGGTGGCCGGTGACACCTTGTAACGGGCGACCCGTCCCACCGACACACGTACGCCCTGTATGACCTGATCACCGCGAACGTATGCTCGGGGGATGACGACTTCCGCGACCTCCGGAACCGGCCCCACCAAGAACTCCATGCGTCGCGCCCTGAAACGTGCCCGTGACGGTGTCGCGCTGGACGTCACCGAGGCCGCGGTGCTGCTCCAGGCCCGTGGTGCGGATCTGGACGATCTGGCCGCCTCGGCCGCCCGGGTGCGGGACGCGGGCCTTCGGGCCGCCGGCCGGCCCGGTGTCATCACCTATTCGAAGAGCGTCTTCATCCCGCTGACCCGCCTGTGCCGGGACAAGTGCCACTACTGCACGTTCGTCACGGTGCCCGGCAAGCTGCGCCGTGCCGGGCACGGGATGTTCATGGCCCCGGACGAGGTCCTCGACATCGCCCGCAAGGGAGCGGCGCTGGGCTGCAAGGAGGCGCTGATCACCCTCGGCGACAAGCCCGAGGACCGCTGGACCGAGGCGCGCGAGTGGCTGGACGCGCACGGGTACGACGACACGATCGCGTATGTGCGGGCCATCTCCATCCGGATCCTGGAGGAGACGGGCCTGCTGCCCCACCTCAACCCGGGGGTGATGTCGTGGACGGACTTCCAGCGCCTCAAGCCCGTCGCCCCGTCGATGGGGATGATGCTGGAGACCACGGCCACCCGGTTGTGGTCCGAGCCGGGCGGCCCGCACCACGGCTCCCCGGACAAGGAGCCGGCGGTCCGCCTGCGCGTGCTGGAGGACGCGGGCCGGTCGTCGGTGCCCTTCACGTCCGGGATCCTGATCGGGATCGGTGAGACGTACGAGGAGCGGGCGGAGTCGCTGTTCGCGCTGCGGAAGGTGGCGCGGGCCCACCACGGCATCCAGGAACTGATCATCCAGAACTTCCGCGCCAAGCCGGACACGGCGATGCGCGGCATGCCGGACGCGGAACTGGACGCGCTGGTCGCCACGGTGGCCGTGGCCCGACACATCATGGGCCCGGCCACCTGTCTGCAGGCACCCCCGAACCTGGTCGACGACGAGTACGAGCGGCTGATCGGAGCGGGGATCGACGACTGGGGCGGGGTATCGCCGCTGACCATCGATCACGTCAACCCGGAGCGCCCCTGGCCGCAGATCGAACAGCTGGCTGAGCGTTCCCGCGCCGCCGGATTCGAGCTCCGCGAACGACTCTGTGTCTACCCGGAGTTCGTGCGGCGCGGAGAGCCGTGGCTGGACCCCAGGCTGCTGCCGCACGTCCGCGCGCTGGTCGACCCGGGGACGGGACTCGCGCGGGCGGACGCGGTGGTCGAGGGGCACCCCTGGCAGGAGCCGGAAGAGGTGTTCCGTGCGTCCGGACGCACGGACCTGCACCGCACCATCGACACCGAGGGCCGCACGGGCGACCGCCGGGACGACTTCGACGAGGTGTACGGCGACTGGGCGGCCCTGCGGGAGGCGGCCGCGCCGGGCATGGCCCCGGAGCGCATCGACACCGACGTACGGTCGGCGCTGCGCACCGCCGCGGACGACCCGACGACGCTGACCGACGCCGAGGCCCTCGCACTGCTTCACGCGGACGGCCCGGCCCTGGACGCGCTGTGCCGGGTGGCCGACGACGTGCGCCGCTCGGTGGTCGGTGACGACGTGACCTATATCGTCACCCGCAACATCAACTTCACGAACGTCTGCTACACCGGCTGCCGTTTCTGCGCGTTCGCGCAGCGCCGCACGGACGCCGACGCGTACACGCTGTCACTGGAACAGGTCGCCGACCGCGCCCAGCAGGCGTGGGAGGTGGGCGCGGTGGAGGTCTGCATGCAGGGGGGCATCCACCCCGACCTGCCCGGCACCGCCTACTTCGACATCGCGAAGGCGGTCAAGGAACGCGTCCCCGGGATGCACGTGCACGCCTTCTCGCCCATGGAGGTCGTCAACGGGGCGACCCGCACCGGGATGTCCATCCGCGAGTGGCTCACGGCGGCGAAGGAGGCGGGCCTGGACACGATCCCTGGCACCGCTGCCGAGATCCTCGACGACGAGGTCCGCTGGGTCCTGACCAAGGGCAAGCTCCCGACGGCCACCTGGATCGACGTGGTGACCACCGCGCACGAACTCGGCATCCGTTCCTCTTCGACGATGATGTACGGCCATGTCGACCAGCCCCGCCACTGGCTGGGTCACCTGCGCACCCTGTCCCGCATCCAGGAGCGGACCGGCGGCTTCACCGAGTTCGTCACCCTGCCCTTCATCCACACCAACGCCCCCGTCTACCTGGCAGGCATCGCCCGCCCCGGCCCGACGACGAGGGACAACCGCGCGGTGACGGCGATGGCACGCCTGCTGCTGCACCCGCACATCCCCAACATCCAGACCAGCTGGGTGAAGCTGGGCACGGAGGGCGCGGCCGAGATGCTCCGCTCCGGCGCCAACGACCTGGGCGGCACGCTGATGGAGGAGACGATCTCCCGCATGGCGGGCTCCCGTTACGGCTCGTACAAGTCCGTCAAGGACCTGGTCGCGGTCGCGGAGGCGGCGGGCCGTCCGGCGAAGCCGCGCACCACGCTGTACGGCGAGGTCCCGGAGGAACGGCAACGCGCGGCGGCGGCGTCCGACGGGCATCTCCCCGAGCTGCTCCCGGTGTTGGACTGACACCTGCGGGCAAGAACCGCTTCGGCCGTTTCAGCGGCCGTGGAGACGTCGACGAGGTCCCGCGACTCGCCCATGGTTGAAAGGGACTGCACACGTCCTTCGCGGCGCTGCGTCCACAGCCTCGTTTTTTCGCGAGGCGAGGGTCGAGGCAGGTCCCGAACGCAGAGCAGGTTCAACGCCCCGCTGTGAACGCCGCGAACGCCGCGAACACAGCCCACGAGTCTTCCGGGAAAGAGAGCCGCCCGCTGGTGGGACGGGCGCCGGAATGTGGCGTGTGTGACTGTCTGAGGCCCTGAAGCGACTGTTCCCGTTCGATTACAGTGCTGAACTGTCGGACGTGCGGACGGTGCCGTGAGGAGGCCTGGGTGGGTGCGACAGCCGGTGCCGTCTGGGGCCGCGCCGAGCAGCAGGACTTCCGCAGCCGGGTGCGCGGGACGCTCCTCGGCGTGGCCGTCGGCGACGCCCTCGGCGCTCCGCTCGACGGGCTCTCCCTGGAGGAGATCCGGGAGGCGCACGGCCACGAGGGGCTGTCCGACCTCGCGTTCGGGAACGGCCGGCGCGGCGCGATCACGTGTCTCACCCAGCTCACCCTGTTCTCCGTCGACGGGCTCATCCGCGCCCAGGTCCGCCGCGACACCGGCGCCTGGCATCCGCCGACCGATCTGCACCGCGCGTATCTGCGCTGGGCCGCCACCCAGCGTGACTGGGGACCCGACGAACGCCGCAAGGACGACGGCTGGCTGGCGCGCGAGGAGTGGCTGTACGCCCGCCGCTCCCCGGACAGGGCCTGTCTGCTCGGATTCGGCGACGACGCCATGGGCACGCTGGACGCGCCCAAGAACCCCGGTGAACGGGGACCCGAGGCGGCCGCCCGCTCCGCGCCGTTCGGGCTGCTCGTCGGCTGGGAACCGCAGCTCGTGCTGCAGCTCGCGGTCGAGTGCGCCACGCAGACGCACGGGCATCCCACGGCCTACCTCACCGCGGGCGCGTACGCCGTGATCGTGCACGCCCTGGCCCGTGGCGAGAACCTGGACGCGGCCGTCCAGCGGGCCCTCGCGCTGCTCGCCCCGCGGCCGGGGCAGCAGCCGGTCGCCGATGCGCTGCAGCACGCGCTGGGCGCGGTCCGGCAGGGCATGCCGATGCCCGCGCGGATCGAGGAGCTCGCCGGGAGCGGTACGGCGGAGGCGGTGCTGGCCGTCGCCGTGTACTGCGCACTGGTGGGGGAGGACGTACGGCACGGGCTGAGCCTCGCCGTCAACCACGGAGGCCCGTCGGGCGCCGCGGGGGCGCTGACCGGGGGACTCCTCGGTGCCCTGTACGGCGAGACGGCCCTCCCGCCGGCCTGGCTGGCCGAGCTGGAGGGCCGTCCCACGATGGTGGTGCTGGCGGACGACTTCGCCATGGAGATGACGCAAGGCCCTGCGCTGCATGGCCCTACGGGGTCCTCTCAGGGGTGGCTTGCGCGGTACCCCCGGGCGTAGCTGCCGGTCCGGGGGCTGGTGCCCCCGGACCTCCGCTTCGGCCCGAACGGTCTCGTCCTCACACCCCGGACGGGCTCGAAGCGTCGGGAGCGGGCACAGCCACCGTCGCCCCGTCGTCGTCCGTGTTCACCTTCTCGATGATCTCGTCCCGCTCCGGGGTGTCCTCCGGCTTCACCAGGCCGATCAGGATGTACAGGACCAGTGAGATCACCATCGGCAGCGCCACCTGGTACTCCAGCTTCACGTCCGTGCGCTGGGAGAAGTCCAGGTTGTAGTTGACGAAGAAGAACGCCAGCAGACCGGCCGCCCAGCTGGTCAGCGCCGCCGTCGGGCCCGACTTACGGAACGGGCGCAGCAGGCCCAGGATGAACGGGATCGCGATCGGGCCCATCAGACCGGCCACCCACTTGATCACCACCGTGATGATGTCCTTGAAGGTGGGCGAGTTGACCTGCGTCGCCACCGCCATGGACAGGCCGAGGAAGGCGACCGTCGTGACCCGGCCCGCGATCAGGCCCGCCCGGGTGTTCCACGCCCGTGCCGCCTTCGAGAGCACCGGGGCCACGTCCCGGGTGAAGACCGCCGCGATCGCGTTGGCGTCGGAGGAGCACATGGCCATCGTGTGGGAGAAGAAGCCCACGACCACCAGACCCAGCAGGCCGTGCGGCAGCAGCTGGTCGGCCATCAGGCCGTACGCGTCCGAGCCGTCCGGCTTCTTCGCCGTGACCAGGAGCGGCGAGAGCCACATCGGGATGAAGAGGATGACCGGCCACACGAACCACAGGCCCGCCGACAGCAGCGCCGACCGCGTCGCCTGCTTCGCGCTGCCCGTCGCCATGTAGCGCTGGGCCTGGTTCCACATGCCGCCGTTGTACTCGAACAGCTTGATGAACAGGTACGCGATGAAGAAGACCGTCAGGTACGGGCCCGCGAACCCGTGCCCGTGACCGTCGAGCTTCGGCGAGTCCAGCGCCTTGGACAGACCGCCGTGGTCGGAGATCTTGTTCAGGGCGATGATCAGCATGGCCAGACCAGCCAGCAGCTGGATGACGAACTGGCCCAGTTCGGTCAGCGCGTCCGCCCACAGACCGCCGATCGTGCAGTACACCGCGGTGATACCACCGGTGATGATGATGCCCTGGGTGAGCGTGACCCCGGTGAAGACGCTGAGCAGGGTCGCGATGGCTGCCCACTTCGCGCCCACGTCCACGATCTTCAGCAGGATGCCGGACCAGGCCAGCGCCTGCTGTGTGGGCACGTTGTAGCGGTCCTTCAGGTACTCCAGCGGCGAGGCCACGTGCAGCCGGGAGCGTAGCCGGTTCAGACGTGGCGCGAACAGCTTCGCGCCGATCAGCACGCCGATGGCGATGGGCAGCGCCCAGGTGACGTAGGACGTGATGCCGTAGGTGTAGGCGATGCCGGCGTACCCGGTGAACATCACCGCGCTGTAGCCCGACATGTGGTGCGAGATGCCGGACAGCCACCACGGCATCTTGCCGCCCGCGGTGAAGAAGTCGCTGACGTTGTCGACGCGCTTGTGGGACCAGACGCCGATCGCGGTCATCACGCCGAAGTACGCGACCAGGACGGCCCAGTCGAGACCGTTCATGTGCCCCCTCCAGGGGTCCGCCTTGTGAACCTGCAGATACCGGACGGCACTTCGCCAGTACGTGAACACGGGCGGCGCCCCCGTGCGGGAGCGGGGACTTCGGGGATTGAACCGCCGGTCAGGCGGGCGGTCAAGACCTTTCATGGTCACGGATATGAACGCAGATCAGAAAGCAGAACGATTTTACCTTCTCTTGAACTGTCTGGCGGTTGTCGTGCTCGTGACGAGGAACACACCATGAGCGGGCACTTCGCCAGTGGAGACATCCGATGGATCGGGCGTACGGGATGCGGGTCCCGGGCGGCCCGGAAGGGAGCCGCGGGACGATCAGCCATAGCAACTTGTCCAGTCGTCCGAGGAGTCGACGGGACTACCGCATGAGTTCGCCGGCGTTCACGAGCAGGGACTGGCCCGTGATCGCCCGCGCCCGGTCGGAGGCCAGGAACACCGCGGCGTCCGCCACGTCACCGTCCGTGGCCAGTTCGGGCAGCGCCATCCGCTCCGTCAGGCGCTGCTTCACCTCCGTCTCCGGCACGCCCTCGGTGTGCGCGGTGAACTGGACGTACGCCTCGACGGGCGGGCCCCACATCCAGCCGGGCAGCACCGTGTTGACCCGGATCCGGTACGGGCCGAGCTCCCGGGCCAGAGAGTACATCGCACTGGTCAGCGCACCCTTGGAGGCCGCGTAGGCCGCCTGCCGCACCCGGGAGGGCGCGGCCACGGACGACTGGGTGCCGATGAAGACGACCGAGCCGCCGCACGTCTTGAGGGCCGGCAGACACGCCCGCGTCATCCGCAGGGTGCCGAGCAGATTCACGTCGATGACCGAGTGCCAGGTGGCGAAGTCCGCGTCCTGAAGGCCGCCGAAGTAGCTGTCCCAGGCGGCGACGTGGACCACCGCGTCGATCCGCCCGAACCGGTCCAGCGCCAGCGTCGCGAGCGCCTCGTACGCCGGGCTCGTCGTCCAGGTCATCGAGGCCGACTCCCCCGGCGGGCGCGGGGAACTGCTCGCGTGGCTGCGTGACGACCACCTCCCGAAACGGCTTCAGGGCTCACCGGCGGCCATGGTGACCGTCTTCACGCCGACACCCCTGCCCCTGGACCGGATGACCTACGTCAAGCAGGTCGAAGGGGTCGGGACCCGGCTGACGCTGCTGTGGTTCCTCCAGCAGGATCCCCGCGACCACTGGCGCGAGTACTTCACGGACCTGGACACGGCAGTGGCCGCTTCGGGACTGGGTGACGTGCAGTTCGTCGCACCGTTCATACCGACGGTGCATGGGACGGACCGTTACGTGGACGAGTTGCGGTGAGCTCTGGGGCGGACTGTCGCGACCGGAAACCAGGTTCGGAGGGCGCAGTTGGCGGTGTCAGGCGCCTTGGGGCCTGTCGATAAGATGATCTCCGCTTGGCGGGGCGGGGAGGGCGGCAAAGTGCGGTGCGCCAGGGTGCCCGGCTGGACTTCACTCTCAGCGGGAGCCCCCTGACACCACCTGGGCGACCGCCGAGCAGGCCGCGGTGCCGTCGTACCGGCAGGGGAAGCACGCGTTCCTCGCGAGCATCTCGCCCAACCAGGTCACCGTCGCCCCCGGAAAGGCCGCGACAGTCACGGTGGACGCACAGCGGCTGAGCGGCCGGGGACCGCAAACTCACCGTCGCCGCCGAGGCACCGGAGGGACTGGGCCTGAGCGCCACGCAGCAGCCGCTCGCACTCGACAAGACCACCGGGTCCGGCAGCGTGAAACTCACCGTCACCGCGGGGCCGGACACGGCCGACGGCTTCCACGAGATCCCGGTGACCGTGCGCGGCCGGACCGGTCCGGCCGTCGAGCAGACCGTCTAGGTCTAGAGCGCCATCGAGGGGAGTTTCGCGGCCGCCTACAACGCCACCGGTATCTCCAGCGACACCGACACCTCTCAGGGCGACTTCGACCGCTCCGGCGGCGGTTACTCCGGACCACCCCTACGCAGCGGGCCAGACCATCCACCTCACCACGCAGGCCGAGGACGTGCGGCGGCTGGTGCCCGTCGGTGCCGCGCTCTACGGGGACGTACGGACGATGGCCTCCGTGACCTTCACTGACGGCAGCAAGGAGCAGACCGATCTGTCGTTCGGCGACCGGGTGGTGCCGGGCGGGGGCTCCCAGCCGGTCTTCGACAACACCGTGGTGGCCAAGACCGAGAACCGCAACCCCGGACACGGCGGTCCGGCGTACGTGTTGGCCACTAAGCCCTTCGAGGCGCCCGACGGCAAGTACATCGCGTCGGTCAGGTTCCCGGAGAACGTGACCATGCATCTGTTCGGCATCGGCGTCCGGCTGACGGGATCTGTGGTGGAGGAGGGGGTCTTGTCGGGTTCCACGCTCGTGCGGACGCCCTCCTCGTGCAGACCACCTCGCCTTCCGCCAAATTGCGACTGAGCGTGCGAGGTCCCCTGGTCAGGCGTCCGGACTCGGGGCGGGGTAGGTGGTAAGCACGAGGTCGATGAGGGCTTTGGCCGCGGCGGACGGGCGACGGTCGGCCGCGGTGATCAGCGAGGGCGTGAACAGCGGTTCCGGCCGCACCCGCCGCAGGGCGACACTGCGCGAGCCCGATGCCAGTGACGCGCTCAGAAACGCGAATCCGAAGCCCGCTCTGACGAGTTCGACGACGGTGGGGACATCGGCCACTTCGACGGCGACCACGCGCCGCAGGCCCGTCTCCAGGAAGAGCTGGTCGACACTGAGACGCGTGCCCCATCCGGACGGAAAGTCCACGAACGGCTCGCCGTCGAGCTCGCTGAGCGCAATGACCTCGCGCGTGGCGAACGGGTGGTCGTCCGGACAGGCCAGCAACATCGGCTCGGACGCCAACGGGTGCACCGTCAGGCCGGCAGGATAGTCGCTGGGCAACGCGGCGAAGGCCAGGTCGAGTCTGCCGTCGATCACCTGGTTGACCAGTTCGACGGACCCGCCCTCGGCGGCGCTCGGGATGATCTGGACCTGCGGGCGTTCCCGGTGGTAGCGGGTCAGCACGGCGGCCAGGTCGATGAGGGTCATCGAGTGCATGATGCCCACCCGCACCGAGCCGCGGAGTCCCCCGTGCACCGCGGCGACGGCGTCCCGGGCGGCGTCCGCCGCGGACAGTGTGTTGCGCGCCTCGACGAGTAGCGCCCGGCCGGCGGCGGTGAGCTGGACGTGGCGCGTGGTGCGATCGAACAGCAGGCTGCCGAGCTCGCGTTCCAGTGACCGGATCGAGACGGACAGCGCCGACTGCCCGAGATGTACGCGGGCTGCGGCGCGAGTGAAGCTGCGCTCCTCGGCGACGGCGACGAAGTGCTCCAGGTGCCGCAGCTCCATCTCATGCTCCAGATCAATGACTGTCATTGTAATTTTTTGTTGGACAGCATAACCGCAACACAGAAGGCTGAAGGGGCTGGGCGTGGCACCGGGCTGCGGCCATCGATCGTCTATCGCGACAAGGACGCCCTTCATGTCTTCTGTCATCAGCGCCGGAAGTGAACGGGCCGGGGTTGGGCATCTGCACCCTTCGCACCCGAGACGCCGCCGGCACCACTCGTTCGGTTTCTGGGCCGCGACGTTGGCCTTCCTGGTGAACATGGGATTCTCGGCGGTCCCGACGCCGCTGTACGTGCTGTACCAGCAGCGCGACCACTTCTCCACGATCATGCTGACCGTCGTCTACGCCGTGTACGCGGTCGGGGTGATCGCCAGCCTGTTCCTCGGCGGTCACCTGTCCGACTGGGTGGGGCGCAAGTGGGTGTTCGTGCCCGCGCTGCTGCTCAACGTGGTCAGCGCACTGATCTTCCTGTTCGCGCCGAGCCTGCCCGGACTGATGGTTGCCAGGATCATCTCCGGCATATCCATCGGCCTCACGACCGCCACGGCCACCGCCTACCTCGGTGAGCTGCACATCGGGGTGCTCGGCGGCGACACGAGCTCGCCGCGCCGCGCCCAGGTCGTCGCCACCGCAGCCAACCTGGGCGGCATCGGCGTCGGCCCGCTGGCCGCCGGCCTGCTGGCCGAGTACGCGCCGCAACCGCTGCGGCTGCCCTACATCGTGTTCGCCGCCGTGCTGCTGGTGCTGGCCTTCCTGGTCGCGGTCTCGCCGGAGACCGCGAACCGGCCGGTTCCCGCTCCGCGGTACCGGCCGCAGCGGGTCGCCGTACCGCGGCACGCTCGCGGAATGTTCTTCGCCGCCACCGCCGCGGGCCTGGCGTCGTTCTCCGTCTACGGCGTATTCAACTCGCTGGCTCCGAGTTTCCTGGCCGGCACCCTGCATCAGGCCTCGCACGCGGTGGCCGGCGCGGTGGCATTCGCCGCATTCGCCGCGGGCGCGGTCGCACAGATCGCGCTGAGCCGGGCCGGCCTGCAACTGACTCTCCGCGTCGGCCCGCTCCTCCTCATCCCGGGCCTCGCGCTCCTCGCAGGCGGGATGTGGCTGCCGAACCTGGCGACGTTCGTGATCGGCGGCGTGCTCACCGGCGCCGGTGGGGGGCTGGCCTTTCGGGGTGCGCTGGCCGCCGCCGGGTCGACCGCCCCGCCGGAGTCACGGGCCGAGGTGCTCTCCGGCTTCTTCCTCGGCGGGTACATCGGGCTGTCGGTTCCGGTGGTGGGACTGGGCATCGCCACGCAGTACGTGTCGGCTCGCCTGGTGATGCTGGTGTTCGTGGTGCTCGTGGCCGCCGCTGTGGTGCTGTGCACCCGCTCGGTGCTCGCGCAGCACGCCCAGGGCGACATGGGGGTGCGGCCCGAGTGAGCTGGTCGCTGACAAGAGTGACCTGGTCGTCATCAAGAAGGACCACTCCCGCATGCCGTGGAGCAGCCGCGCGTGCGCCCGAAGGGGGAACAGCCATGACCAGCACCTATTCACCCCGGCCGACAGCTCTTGGGCCGGCTCCGACGGAGAGGGGCCTTCGATGCCTCGGTCCATCACCAGCACGCTGGTCTCCACCGGGCCAGGACTGCGACGGCAGACGGTAGAACCGGCCGACACCGCGGACAGCGCGCGGAGGATGACGGCCTGTGCCTGGCAAAGCCGGCACCGGGCACGGGCGTCACCGCCGCACCGCCCAAGGTGCCGTCCCGACGGCGTCCTCTGACAACGTTGTCGGAGCCGCCTCGGCCGCGGTGGCGAGACTCATGAACAGCGCCGTCGCGGCGGCGACGGCGCTCAGGCGACGGCCAAACCTTCGGTGGCTCACAGGGGCTCCTGTGATGGGACGGGCCTTGCGGGGTGAGCGTTACCTTCCGGTTTGATCGTTCGTAGGTCAACCCCTCCCACGAGTGGGCCCGTTGCGCCCGTCGGGCACGACGAGGGCCGACGCGTCGGTACACGAGCCGCGGCGGGATGGAGCCGGTGGAACCTTGATTACCGGTACATGCGTACCGTAAGTTAGCAGTACATCTGTACGGATAGATAGAGGGGGCGGTCGTGCAGAAGGTGACCGACGGACGCCTCGCGCGCGGCCAGGCCCGGAGGGAACTGCTGCTCGACGCGGCGGTGGGCATCGTGGGCGAGCAGGGCCTGGGCGCGCTCACTCACCGTGCGGTCGCCGCCGCCGCGGCCGTGTCGCTTGCTTCGGTCACCTATCACTACCCGTCGGCCGATGACCTCCGGCAGGCGACGTTCGAGCACGCCGGCTCGCGCATCGGCCTTGAGTTCCTGGGGCTCGTCACCCGCGCCGCCGAGGAGCCCGACGCCCTCCCGGACATCTGCGGCGACTTCACGGCACATCTCGTCACCGAGCGGCGGATCGACACCATCGCCGTCTTCGAGATGATCCTTGCGGCCGGTCACGACCCCGAACTCGGGCCGGTCAAGCGACTTCTCGAACTGCGCCTCGCGCGCCTCCTGGCCCCATACGTCGGCTCGGACGAGGCCGCGTCCACCGTGACCGCCGCGCTGCAGGGCCTCGTACTCACCGCTCTCGCACCCGACCGGGCACGCGAACCCGGTCGCCTGCGGGACGCGGTGAGTGACCTCATCCGCCGCTACCGCGCCGTCCCCGCTCCGGGCGCGCCGGCCCCGCCGCGCACCGCCTCACGCACTGCAGGAGAAGCCCCATGGAACCGTTCCTCTCCGCCCTGAGCGGCCTCGCCTGGACGATCGTCTACATAGACGCGATCCGGATCGGGTTCCGCCACCGGACCTACGCGATACCTCTCGCCGCGCTGGGCCTCAACTTCGCCTGGGAGACCACGTACACGGCGCACGACCTCATGGGCCAGATGTCGCCCCAGGGTTACGTGAACCTCGTCTGGGCCCTGGCCGACCTCGTCATCGTGTACACCTTCTTCGCCTTCGGCCGCGGGGAATTCCCTCGCTTCGTGACCCGGCCGGTGTTCGCCCTCTGGGGCACCCTGGTCTTCGGCGCCTCGTACGCGGTGCAGTGGCTGTTCCTGGCGGAGTTCGGCGAACACGACGGCGGCCGCTACTCGGCCTTCCTGCAGAACCTGCTGATGTCGGGCCTGTTCATCGCGATGCTCATGGCGCGCCGTGGCCTGCGCGGACAGACCCTCACGATCGCCGTCGCGAAGTGGCTCGGCACCCTCGCCCCCACCATCCTGATCGGCGTACTCGACGGCGAGTCGTTCATTCTCGGCATCGGCATCCTGTGCAGCGTCTTCGACCTCGTCTACATCGGACTCGTGCTGTGGCTCAAGGCCCGTCCCGACGCACTCTCCGACGCCGGTGCGGCACCTGCGCCGACCTCGGTGTGGCTCCCGGCCCAACGGGTCACCCCGCCCTGACGCCCCGCCGTCGCACGACCCACGGAATGGACCCCGCTCCACCGATCCCGCCGCACTTGTGCCGCAACCGTTCATTCGGCGGTCCGAGAACGGCGTGCCGATTTCTGTTATGCCGACCCTGACCAGGGACCCTCCTCCAGTCATGAGCGAGATTTCACACCGCGGGTACGACGGGCACGACGACCGCCGGGACCGGGCCACGGTCGTGCGCGCCGCGCAAGCCGACAACCAGCGGGCCCTCGACGACCTGGTGGCCGAGTACCTCCCGCTGATCTACAACATCGTGGGCCGCGCTCTGGACGCCCCTGCCGACACCGACGATGTCGTGCAGGACGTCATGATGCAGATGATCCGCGACGTGCGGACGCTGCGTGACCCCGAGGCGTTCCGGTCCTGGCTGGTGGCCATCGCGATGCGGCAGGTGCGCAGGCACTGGCGGTTGCGGCGCACCGCGCCGGCGGCCGACGGGATCGAGGGTCTGGAGGAGACGGCGCTGCTCGCGGATCCGGGAGCGGACTTCGTCGATCTGACGATCACCGTGCTGAGCCTGTCCGGTCAGCGGCAGGAGGCGGCGGAGGCCACGCGCTGGCTGGACATCGACGACCGGCAACTGGTGTCCCTGTGGTGGCTGGAGGTCGCGGGCCGGCTCACCCGGGCCGAGCTCTCCGCGGCGATGGAGCTGCCGCCGCCGCAGGCCGCGGTGCGGGTGCAGCGGATGAAGGCCCGGCTGGAGGTCGCACGGGCGGTGGTCCGCGCGCTCGCTGCCGTACCCCGCTGCCCGGACCTCAACGCGGCTCTGCGCGGCTGGGACGGGCGGCCCGACGGCTTGTGGCGCAAGCGGATCGCGCGGCATGTGCGTACCTGCGAGGCGTGCGGTGGCGTACCCGAGGACGTCGTGCCGGCGGAACGGCTGCTGGCCGACCTGGCGCTGGTGCCCGTTCCGCCGCTGCTGCTGGGGCTGTTCACGGTGGGCGCGGCGGGTGGCGGCGTGGGCACGGCCGGTCCCGACCTGGCCACCGCGAGCCTCCATCACACCGTACGGGCCGGGAGTGCGGTGGGCCGGGCCGCGCGGGTCGGAAGCGTCTGGGCCGGCAAGACCGCGGCCCTCTCCTCCGTCGCGCTGGTCGCCGTCGCCGGTACCACCGCTTACGCGCTCGGCCTTTTCGGACCGGACGGACAGGACCAGCAACCGGCGCGGGCCGTATCCGCCATCTCCACGTCGGCGCCGCCCACGTCCGCCCCCGTGCCGTCCGCCACCCGGTCCACACCCACTCACTCCACGGCCCGGAGACCCACGTCCAGGCCTTCCTCCGAGGCCGCGAAGCCGGCCACCGAAGGGCAGACGACGGTCACCAGCACGGAACTCCCGGTGCGGGCCGCCTTCTACTACCCCTGGTACAGCGAGAACTTCACCCCCGGGGGCAGCAAGTACACGCCTTCGGCGGGCAAGTACGACATCGACGACCCCGCCACCGTCGAGCGCCAGATCAAGGACATGCAGTACGGCGGTCTCCAGGCCGGCATCTCCTCCTGGTGGGGCGAGGGCAAGCGGGAGGACAAGCGGCTGCCGCTGCTGATGTCCGAGGGCGACCGCCTCGACTTCTCCTGGACCGTGTACTACGAGAACGAGGCCTACGCCGACCCGTCCGCGGCGACGATCAGGAAGGACCTGGAGTACCTGCGCAAGTACTCCGACCAGAACACCTGGCTGCACATCGACGGCAAGCCGGTCATTTTCGTCTACGGCGCAGGCGGCGACGCCTGCGACATGGCCACCCGCTGGGCCCGGGCCAACGAGACGGAGGGGTACTACGTCGTGCTGAAGGTGTTCGGCGGCTACCGGGACTGCGCCGACCAACCGGAGGGCTGGCACCAGTACGCCTCCGGCCTGGACGTGCAGAAGGGGTATTCGGCGATCGTCTCGCCTGGCTTCTGGAAGAACGATGCCGAGCAGCCGACCGTCCCGCGCGACCTCGAGCAGTTCCGCCGGGACGCCGAGACCGTCGCCACCTCGAAGGAGCCGTTCCAACTGGTCGTGACCTACAACGAGTGGGGCGAGGGGACGTCCGTCGAGTCGTCCACGGACTGGCCCAGCTCCAGCGGGCACGGCGCCTACATGGACATCCTGCACGAGGCCTTCACCGCACACCCGCGCTGAACGGTGCCCCCCTTACCCAACAGTTCATTCGCCTCCCCCTTCTCCTGGAGCATTTTCATGTCTTTGTCGCATCGCAGGCAGTCCTGGTCGCGCCGCAAGGTTCTGGGTGCCACCGCTGCCGGTACGGCGGCCGCCGCACTCGGAGCCTTCGGCGTGGCCAGGGCCGCCGGTACGTCCACCACCGCCGGCAGCGCGCCCGGGGACGTCGTAGGGAAGATCACCGTCGGCTACCAGGGCTGGTTCGCCACCAAGGGCGACAGTGCCCCGATCAACGGCTGGTGGCACTGGGCCAAGGACATGAGCAAGGCCCCTTCGCCGTCGAACACCGGCATCAAGAGCTGGCCCGACATGAGCGAGTACACGAAGAGCTACCCGACCGACTACGCGTCGCTCGGCAACGGGCAGCCCGCCACGCTGTTCTCGTCGTACGACGACCAGACCGTCGACACCCACTTCCAGTGGATGAAGCAGTACGGCATCGACACCGCGGCCCTGCAGCGCTTCAACCCGACCGGCGGCGAGGGCCCCACCCGCGACGGCATGGCGGCCAAGGTGCGCAGCGCCGCGGAGTCCCAGGGCGTGAAGTTCTACATCATGTACGACGTCTCCGGCTGGACGAACATGCAGTCGGAGATCAAGACGGACTGGACCAACAAGATGAGGGCGTACACAGCGTCATCCGCCTATGCCGTGCAGAACGGAAAGCCGGTCGTGTGCATCTGGGGGTTCGGCTTCCCCGACGACAAACGCGATTTCACCGCCGGGGCCTGCCTGGACGTCGTCAACTGGTTCAAGGACCAAGGCTGTTACGTGATCGGAGGCATCCCCAAGGAGTGGCGCACCGGCGGCGCGGGCACCCGTCCCGGCTTCGGCGACGTCTACCACGCGTTCAACATGATCTCGCCGTGGATGGTCGGCGCCATCGGCAACGCCGCCGACTCGGACCACTACTACACGAACGTCAACCTGGGCGACCAGGCCGAGTGCGATGCCTCGGGCATCGACTACCAGCCCTGCGTACTGCCGGGTGACATCGCCGAACGTCAGCGCGCGCACGGCGACTTCATGTGGCGGCAGTTCTACAACATGGTCCGCGTCGGCGCCCAGGGCATCTACATCTCGATGTTCGACGAGTACAACGAGGGCAACCAGATCGCCAAGACCACAGAGACCCAGGCGACCGTCCCCACCGACTCCGGCATCTTGGCCCTCGATGAGGACGGCACCGCCTGCTCCTCGGACTACTACCTGCGCCTGACCGGCGACGGCGGCCGCATGCTCAAGGGCGAGCTCGCCCTGACCGCGACCCGGCCCACACTGCCCGTCACCGGCCAGGTGGTCACCTTCAAGGCAGGGGTGAACGGCAAATACGTCACCGCAGAGAACACCGGGACCTCCGCGCTGATCGCCAACCGCACGGCCGTCGGCAACTGGGAGAAGTTCGACATGGTCGAGGTGGGCAGCGCCACCATCGCGCTGTATTCCCACGCCAACCACCGCTTCGTCACGGCCGGTTCCTCCCCGCTGATCGCGGACAGCGTCTCGGCGGGCCGCGCCCAGACCTTCCAGCTCGTCCACAACAGCGACGGCACGGTGAGCTTGCTGGCCTCAGCCACCGGCAAGTACGTCACCGCCGAGGACGCCGGAGCCTCCGCACTGATCGCCGACCGCACGGCCATCGGTCCATGGGAGAAATTCACGCTGATGACCGCATAGCCGGAACGGGGGATGAGCCTGCCTTCCCGGACGTGATGGCCCGCCTGCGAAGTCCCTCGCCCGCTGGGTCGGCCTCGCACTCGGTCCGACGTGATCCTGGCTGACAAGGCCTGCTCCCGACCGCGAAGACTTCGAGCCCTGCTGGCCGGTCCTACGCCGCTACTTCGGCGAAGTTCGGCCGGCCGCCAGGATGCTCCGGTGCGCCCTCGCCGACCCCTTACGGCGCCGGCTTGAGGAAGCTGACTGCCGGCGTGCTGCCGGCATCCACCGCCTTCCAGAAGTCACCTGATCGCGGCGGGTGTTCAGCCCAGCCTGAGTGTCGACGCGGTCAGCGGGGTCGGCGGCAGTCGGTTCGCCGAGATGCGGGGCACTCTGGAGGCGGAGCCCGGCTGGCAGAACCACCTGGCCTTGACGCGCGGCGAGTGGCCCGATGAACTGGCCCTGTCCACCCGGGACGTGGTGCGGATGCCCCCCTGGAGGGTGCCCGCACCCTCGGCATGGAGGCACGGATACGGTTCGCTCACCCCCCGGCAATCCCCTCCTCGACCTCTTGGCAACCCTTGAAGGCGCGTCTTCACTGCCGATGCCCGGTGCGGGCCGGACAAGGTCCGGCCCGCACCGGGCATCGAAGGAGGGGCGAGCACGTCCAGCCTCGGCACCCTCTGCTGCGCGTTACTGCGCCGGAGGCTTTGGTTACCGCGCCAGTGGCGGGGTGCTGAGCGGCGACTTCCGGGTCTTCGAGGCCTTCTCGTAGGCGTAGGCCAGCGAGAGGAGCAGGGGCTCGTCGAATTCACGCCCGAGCAGCTCCGCGCCCACCGGCACGCCGATCGGGGCGGTGGACGTGGGGGTCGAGAATCCGCCGGGGAAGCAGACGGCCGGGAAGCCGGTGCCGTTTGACAGGGTGCCGTTGCGCTCGGCCTGCGGCACTCCGACCAGAGAGACGAGCACCTTCTGCAGCGGATACAGGATCGCCTGGATGTCCAGCTCGGCCATCTTGGCCGACACCGCCAGCCGAAGCTTCTCGCGGTTGACGAAGTGATCCTTGTAGGTCGGGTTGTTCAGGCCGTCGACGATGGCCAGCTCCTGCTCCATCGCCGCCTGGGCCTCGGGCGTCGCCGTCTTGGAGGCGACCAGCTGGTCGAAGGTGTGCACCGGGGCGTCGGGGCCGAGTGTCGCGAAGTACGCGTCCATGGCCGTGTGCGCTTCCCAGGTGGAGGTCACCACGATGTTCTGGAGGGTGTCGTACTCCGGCAGGCTGAACCGGACGATGGTCGCGCCCTGCGCCTGCATCGTGGAGATGACCTCCTCCATCACGCGGTTGACCTCCTCGTGGCGCGCCTCGGTGCCGAACAGGTTGGTCATCACGCCGATGCGCGCACCGCGAAGAGCGTGGCGGTCCAGGTGATCCGTGTAGCTGTGCGGAGGACGGCCGACGCCGTACCCGGTGACGGGGTCGGCCGGGTCGAAGCCCGCCATCACGTCGAGCATCCGGGCCGCGTCCTCCACCGTGCGGGTGATGGGACCCAGCTCGTCCTGGGTGATGCTGGCCGGAATGACGCCGCTGCGGCTGATCAGGCCCCGGGTGCAGCGCACCCCGACGAGGCTGTTGGCGGAGGCGGGGGAGCGGACCGACTGGCCGGTGTCACTGCCGGTGCCCAGGACGGCGAAGTTCGAGGCGATCGCCGCCCCGGTCCCACCGCTCGAGCCGCCCGGGGTGCGGGTGAGGTCGTAGGGGTTGAGGACCTGGCCGCCCAGCGAGCTGAGGGAGTTGCCGCCACGGGCGAACTCCTGAAGGTTGGCCTTGGCGAGGATGACGGCCCCCGCCTTGCGCATCTTGGCGACGGTGAACGCGTCGGTCGGCGGCACGGAGGTACGCATCGCCGTGTTGCCGCCCGTGGTCGGCATGTCGTGGGTGTCGTAGTTGTCCTTGAGGATCACCGGGATGCCGTGCAGCGCGCCGATCGGGCCGGAACGCCGGTACTGGCGGTCGAGTTCGTCGGCGATCTCGAGGGCACGCGGGTTGACGGTGATGAGCGCCTTCAGGGTCGGGCCCTGCTTGTCGTACGCGGCGATCCGGTCGAGGTACTGCTGCACCAGCTGGCGGCACGTCAGCCGGCCACGGCGGTATGCGTCGTGGATGTCGGCGACGGTGGCCTCGATCAGCTCGAAGCCGCCCGTGCCGGACCGCGACCCGGACGTACCGGCCGCGGCCTTCGACGCGGCGGGCGCCTGCGCGGCGGCCGGGCCCGCGGTCTCGCCGACGATACTCAGCGCGCCGACGGCGCCCACGGCGCCGATGAAGCCACGCCTGTTCAGATTGCTGTGCTCGCTCACGCGTTCACTGGTCCTCTCTGGTACCGCCGTTCGCGGCGGCAGGGAATGTGTATGGTTCGAGTCCTCGGCGGCGAGCGCCGCGGACGGCTGGGGACGGGACGACCGTCAAGGCCTCGGCGGAGTCCGATGCCCGCGCGATGCCGGCGGGTGGGTCCCGCCGGCATCGGAGGGGGCCGGTGTTCGTTCGGCACTCCTACTTGCGGTGCCGCGCGGGGAAGTGCGCCTTCTCGATGACGCCGTGCACGCCGACGGTGCGGTCCACGACCTGGGACACCTCGAAGTCGGCGGCCGCCGACAGATACGCGTACGCCACGGCCCGGTCCATGCCGAGGTCGTGCTCGAGGAAGTCCAGCGCGTTGACCACCGCGCGCCGCATGGCGATGTTCAGGTCGTTGACCTGGCCGTTCAGGCTGCCGTCGGGATCCGACAGGCCCACGGCCACCCAGGCGTCCTGGGTCTCGGCGAAGGGGTAGTTGAACGCGACGGACGGGGCGTCGCCGGAGCCCTGCCGGCACGCGGTGAGGCGGAACGTCGTGCGCAGGGAACCCTCCATGGCCGTGAGGGCCACTTCGCCGTTGCCCATGGCCATGTGCGGGTCGCCGGTGTAGAACAGCGCGCCTTCGGAGAAGACCGGGAGGTAGAGGGTCGAGCCCTGCTGGAGCCGGTTGATGTCGATGTTGCCGCCGCCGAGGGTCGGCGGGATCGAGTTGAGCGCCGGTGCCGTGAGGTCGTTCTCGGAGGTGAAGGCGACGCCCATCATGCCCATGTGAGGCTTGAGTGGGAAGGCGACTTCACCCGAAGTGCCAAAAGGCATCACGCCGTTGGCGGCGCCTGCGTCACCGCGGCGGACCGGTGTGAAGACCGAGACGTTGCCGTAGTGCGTGGGGTCACCCGTGGACCGGCCGTCCGTCGCCACCGGAGGCATGACCTCGTCGAGGGTGATCCCCACCGGGGCAGAGCCGCCGGCCTGGCGGGCGAGGGCGCCCTTTCCATGGCGGCTCGACACTACGCCGTAGGGCACCCGCGGCAGCAGCGAGAGAATCTCGATCTTCAGTACGTCACCGGGCCGCGCCCCCTCGACGTGGATCGGGCCGGTGACCACGTGCGGGCCGTCGACGTCGAAGTTCCGGTCCGTGCGGTTGTAGTCGCGGGCGATGGCGACCGCGTCGTCCAGCACCTGATCGGCCGGCACGCCGTGGCTCTTGAAATAGGCGGCGGGGTCGCGTCCCTGGTCCTCCAGAAGGCCCTCGTGGGAGACCGTGTCGACGGTCACCGACTCACCGGATCGCATCCGCAGCACCGGCTGACTGCCGACCGAGGGCACATACCCCCAGCGGACCTGCTCCGGCAGGGACGGCACGTAGTGCTTGCCGTGGATGGGGCCCCTGCCGGGCTGGAGGATCTCCTTCGGAAGCGCGGCCGTCGGCTGCGCCGCCTGCGCCGTGCCGCTCGACAACAGGGTCGCCGCGGTGCCAGCCGTGGTCACGGCGGTGGCGGCGCGGAGGAAACCGCGGCGCCCGAGGCCGGAGATGAGCAGCTCCCGGGCGTCGCCCGGGTCCATGGCGGAGGTGTTCATGGGTACTCCAGAGTTCGTGTCGTCGGATCGGGTCTGCCATCGGATCGGGGCCCGGCATGGCCGGGAACACGGCACAGCGATGGCGGGGAAGCCCCTGAACAGAACCGGTGAAAGGGAGACTTGCAGGGGGGAATCGCGCTGTCCTGTGGCGGGGCGCAGGGTCGAGAGATGGGTCAGGCCTGGGCAGACCCGTCAGGTCCGGCATGAGCTGGGGCAGGCCCTGGGGCCAAAGGTCAGGCCTGGTCGGTGGAGGGCGCGCTGTTGTCGCGCGAGCGCCGGATGAGCTGGTCGACGTCGGCGAGGTGACGGATCATGGCGCGGGCTGCCCCGGCCGGGTCACGGGCCTCGATCGCGTCACGGATCGCCTGGTGGCCGGCCAGCGACGCCCGGCGCCCTTCCGGTGTGCTGTGGGAGTCCTTGCGCACCGGGGTGGTCCATGAACTGACCATCGTGGTGAGGGCGGTGAGCAGCGGGTTGTGGCTCGCCCTGGCCAGCGTCAGGTGGAACTGGATGTCGAGCTCGAGCGACTTGGCACCCAAGAGGTTCTCGTCCGTGGCGTGCAGGATGTCGTCCATCTGCAGCAGGTCGGCGCTGGTGGCGCGCAGTGCCGCGAATTCGGCGATCTTCGGTTCGATGACCGTCCGCAGCTCGGCCACGTTCGCCAGTTCCCGGTCGGCCTCGGCCAACTCGGCCAGATTCGTGTAGAGATCGTCGACCTGGGTGGGCGGGGCCAGCACCACGGTGCCACGGCCCGGCCGGCGCTCGATGAGGTGCTTGGCCTCCAGCTGGTGCAGAGCCTCCCGCAGCGAGGTCCTCGACACGGACAGCGACTCGGCAAGTTCGCGCTCCGACGGCAGCCTGTCGCCCGGGGCGATTCCGCCCAGCGCGATCATCTGTTCCAGATGTGCGACCAGGGCGTCACTGACGCTGTGAGCACGGGTCCGCAGCGGCGGTACTTTCGCCACTCCCATGCCCTTTACCTCCTTGCCGAATGTGCAGCCAGCGTACCGTGTCCGATCACCTCGGGCCTGGGCTTCAGCTCGCGGCCGGGGCCGGCTCCGACGGTCTTCCACGATCATGTCCATGCGCCGAAGTCGCTCTTGCGGATCAGGCAGTGGACGCCCTTGACGTCGTCCACCACCTGGCTCACGACGAAGTCCGCGGCGGCACTCAGATAGGCGTACCCGATGTCCGTCGGCACCTCGTACAGATCGGCGAGCACCCGCAGGGCCTCGCGGACCGCTTCGCGGAACGCCTCGTTGAGGTCGCGGTGCAGCCCGAGCGCGATCCAGTGCTCCGGCGTCTCACCGAAGGGCCGGCGCAGCAACCCCAGCAGAGCGCGGCTCTCCGCCGCCGGCAGCACCGTCGCGCGCAGGGTCGCGCGCAGCGGGGCCTCCAGCGCGGTCAGCGCGACTTCGCCGTGCCCCTGGGCATAGTGCGGGTCTCCGACGTAGAGCCCGGCCTCGTCCACCTGCACCGGCAGATAGAGGCTGGTGCCGGCGACGAGGTCCTTGACGTCCATGTTCCCGCCGAACGGCCCGGGGGGTACCGAGTTGAGCGGAGTGGCGCTGGTGCTCGTCACCCCGACGAGCCCGAGGAACGGTGCGAGGGGGAAGCGCAGCTCCCTGCCTCCCGGCACCGCGATGCTGCCCGTCAGTTCCGCCGAGGCCCGGCAGAACGTGGAGACGGAGCCCGCTTTCTCCGGGTCGCCCGGATCGGGCACGAAGCCGGGGTGCGGCAGGTGGGGGAGTTCCCCGGCCAGGGCGCCGTACCCATGCCTGCTGGAGATGACGCCGTACGGGGCGCGGGGCACGAGTTCGAGGAAGTCGACCCGCAGTACGTCGCCGGGTCTCGCCCCGCTGACCGCGATGGGTCCGGTGGTGACGTGCGGTCCGTCGCCGGCGGCGTCGCGGACCGGGTGACCGGCCGCGATGTCGACGGCGTCGCGCAGCACGTCCCCGGGGCCGATCCCGAACTGGCCGAAGAAGGCCACGGGATCCCTGCCCTGGTCTTCCATGATGCCCTCGTGGGACACGGTGTCCACGGTGATCGTCTCCCCGGAGCCGATCCGGGCGACCGGTGCGGCCCCCTCGGCGGGAAGCCATCCCCAGGTGACCGTGTCGCCGGTCGACGCCAGGTAGTGGCGGCCGGGAAGGGGCCCCTCGTGGGGTTGAAGGAGGGGCAGGCTCATGAGTGGTTCCTCTCCGGTATGCCGGCGATGAGGTCGATCTCGATGGCGGCGCCCACGGCGAGACCGGTGACGCCGACGCAGGTACGGCTCGGCAGGGGGCCTTCGAACCAGGTTTCGTAGGCCGTGTTGAAGGCGTCGAAGTCGGCGAAGTCGGTCAGATAGACCCGGACCATCAGCACGTCGTCGAGCGTGAGGCCGAACTGTCGGAGTACGGCCTCCAGATTGCGGCGCACCTGCTCCGCCTGCGCGAGCACGCCGCCTTCCACCAACCGGTCGGTGGCCGGGTCGGTGGGCATCTGGCCGGTGACGAAGAGCATCGGTCCGAAGCGGGTCGCGTGCGCGAAGGGGCCCACTTGCGGGGGCACCCCGTCGTCGGGTGAGAAGACAAAGGTCTCCTTCACCGCTGGGGCATCGGCCGGGACCGTCATGCCACCCCTCCCATGGTCTGCGCGCCCATGACCCGCAGGAACCGCGCGGTCGCCGGATGCCTGGGACGCGTGAGGAGCTCGTCGGCGGGCCCCTCTTCGGTCACGGAGCCGTCGCTCATGAACACCACCCGGTCGGCCACCTCTTGGGCGAAGCGCAGCTGGTGGGTGGCGATGAGCATGGTCAGACCGTCCTCGCGGGCGAGCCGGCGGATCACCTCGAGTACTTCGTGGACGAGTTCCGGGTCGAGGGCCGATGTCGGCTCGTCGAGCAGCAGGACCCGGGGACCGGGCGCGAGTGCGCGGGCGATGGCGACCCGCTGCTGCTGCCCTCCCGAGAGGTGCCTCGGCAGCGCTCCCGCCCGGTGGGAGAGACCGACCCTTTCCAGCAGCTCGGCCGCCCTGCGTTCCGCCTCATCGGCGGGCAGCCGGTGCACCCACCGCAAGGGTCCCGCCACGTTCTCGAGGGCGGTGAGGTGGCTGAAGAGATTGAAGTGCTGGAAGACCATGCCCACCCCGACTTCCGCGCGGGCGTTCGCGATCTTCGCGGGGGAGAGCGGCTTGTCGTCGTCGCGGTAGCCGATGCGGCGCCCGCCGATCAGGACCGCTCCGGCATTCACCTCCTCCAGGTGGTTGATGCTGCGCAGCAGGGTGCTCTTTCCGGATCCGCTCGGACCGAGCAGGGCCACGACCTCGCCGGTACGCACGGTCATGTCGAGCCCGTCGAGGACGATGTGTTCTCCGTACGACTTGTGCAGGGAGCGGACCTCGACCGCGGCCGGGGCACCGTCGAGGGCGGCCACCCGGGCTTCCCGCTCCCACGGCTCGGGCGGCGCCGGAGGTTCCCATGGCTGGTCGTCGGCGACGGCTTCCTTCACCACGGCGGCCACCGGTACGGGTGAGGCGGCGGCCCGGCGGACCGGCAGCAGCCGTTGCGCCCACGACCGGGAGGCGGGGCGGTCCAGATCGAGGGCGCGCTCGGCCGCCAGCTGGATGGCGCTGATGCCGCCGGTGAGGACGAGGTACATCACGCCGGACGCGAAGAAGACGGAGAAGAAGTCGAAGGTGGACGAGGCGAGTTGGGTGCTGCGCAGGGTGAGTTCCTGGACGGCGATGAACGAGGCGAGCGAGGAGTTCTTCAGCGTCGTGACGGCTTCGTTGCCGAGAGCCGGGACCATCAGGCGTATCGCCTGCGGAGCGACGACCCTCCTCATGATCACGAGCGGTGTCATGCCGAGCGCCTGCCCGGCGACGACCTGGCCCTTGTCCACCCCGAGCACGCCGGACCGGAAGACCTCCGCGATGAAGGTGGCCTCGTTGGCCGCGAGCGCGAGCCCGGCCGCCATCAGGGGGCTGAGGGTCAGACCTGCGTGCGGCAGGGCGTCGTAGGCGAAGACCAGCTGGAGGATCAGCGGGGTGCCCCGGAAGATGATCGTGTATCCGCGTGCCACCGCGGACAGTGAACGGTGCCGGGACAGCTGCATGCTCGCCAGTACGAAGCCCAATACCAGACCGCCGAGCAGCCCCAGCGCGGTCAGCTCCAGGGTGATGAGGATTCCCTGCAGCAGATACGGCAGTTCGAGGTAGTGGAGGAACTGGGACATCAGCCGGTCACCAGCCGCGGAGCCTCCAGAGTACCCGTCTCCAGCGACCACTTCTTGAGCAGCTTGGTCTGGGTGCCGTTTTTCTGGATCTCCACGAGAGCGGCCTTGATGGCGTCCCGGAACTGGGTCTTGTCCTTCGGCACGGCGATACCGATGGAGTAGGGCAGCGTCACGGCGGTCGCCTTGCCCAGCTCGTTCGGGTGCGCCTTGACCGCCTGCGTCACCGTGTTCACGTCGTTGATGTAGGTGTCGGCGCGGCCGGCGAGGATCGCCTGGATGCACTGGGCGTTGTTGTCGTACAGCTGGACCTGAGGAGCCGGGCGACCTGCTGCCTTGCACGCGCCGGCCAGGTCCTGGACCAGCGGCACCTCTACGAAACCGGTGTTGAGCGCGGCGGTCGACCCGCACAGCGAGGTGTTGATGCCCGCGAGCTTCTTCGGGTTGCCCTTCTTCACCAGCACCCCGTCGTAGACCTTCGAGTAGGTCACGAAGTCCGCGGCCTTGGCGCGGTCCTTGGTGGCGTAGATGTCGGAGATGACGAGGTCGGCCTGGCCGCTCTGCAGTGTGGGCAGCAGCGCGGGGAAGGCTACCGGCTTGTAGGTGAGCTTGAAGCCGAGACACTGGCCCAGAGCGCTGCCGAGGTCGATGTCGAACCCGACGTATCTGCTCGGATCGTTGGGATCGAGCGCCTCGTAGCCGGGCGTGTGCGGGTTGATCGCGTTGGTGAACGTCTTGCCCGCGAGATCCGGATGGGCGGACTGCAGCTGCTTGCAGGCCGGCGAAACCGTGGTGGTCGAGGCCGCGGCGTTCGACGTCGACCCGGCACCGCAGGCCGTCAGGAGGGCGACGGAGGCGGCGGACGCCGCGGCTATCGGCAGAAGTGCACGCATGGAGGCGTTCCTCTCGTTCGCGAGATGAGGGAAGGGAGTTGGTAGGATGGTCCGACCAAGTGCGCCTCACCTTACGAACGGCACGCAGGCGCGTCAGTAGCCGGGCGTAAACGTCATGGCGTTCTTACGTGGACGCAACAAATGCCCGATGCTGCCACGCTCCTGGACACGTGGGGGAAACCGGCCGCCTTGGGCGGTGAAGTCCAGGAAATGAGCGAGGCCTGCCGCGGAAGGGATGCGCGGACCGTCGGCGACGCCGGTGCCGTGTGGCGAGGAGCCGCTGTGCGGGGCTGTGTCGGCGGGCGCTCGCCCGACGGCGCGACGGTGCACCGCGCCGGCCGGACGCAGGTGCCGACTCGCCCGTCCGCTCCGGGCGCCGACCGATGGCACCCGAAGTCCAGGCCGGAGGCGACGGGGCTGCCGCCGAGGCATACGCCTGTGCGACGGACATTCCGGAGGCGGTCGCGGCACTGGCCCGGCAACCGATCTCCGGCCGGATCGTGGAGCTCGGCGAGACCGTGCCGCTCGGCCACCAGCCGCGCTCCGAGGGCCAGGGGGGTGCTCGTCCCAGAGGAACGTCGCGACGCAGTTGACCACGCCCGTGGGCGCCATCTTGTCGTCGACGCTGCTCACGCGGCTGCACTCGGGCTCGCAGAAAGAACGCCACATACACCGCATTGCGCGCGGTCGGCTGCGTGATCCGCCCCGTGCAGTCGTGCCTCTGCGATGCCCCGCTTGACCGACGGGTGACAGCGGCCGCGAAGCAGAGCCCGCAGGAGCCGGGCGAGGGGGTGCGACCGCCTGATCGGCGTGCCCTACGTGTCCAGTCCCTGGGAGGCCAGGTCCCTCGGCGACAGGGAGGATTGGCACGCCTCGAGGAGTGTGTCAGCCATCGCCACAGCCGCTGGGGACACGGGGAGTTGGGCTGTGGTGGCGAGCGCCAACGTCCACGTGATGGTGGGCACGATCGGAATGGCGCGGAGGTCCGGATAGTGGCCGGCCGGCGTGGTGGGCATCAGGGTGATGCCGAGCCGGTTGCGGACGAGACCGGCGGCGGTGTCGTAGTCGGCCACCTCGTAGGGAGCGTCCACGGCGATTCCGGCGGTGGTGAGCGCATCGTCGGTCTGGCGGCGGATACCCCAGCCCGCGGCGAACCGTACGACCGTTTCCCCGGCGAGGTCGGCCACGTGGACCTGGCTGTGGGCGCCGAGCCGTTGGTCGGGCCGGCAGAGCAGGACCAAGGGTTCGCGGGCGACCGGTCGAAGGGTGACCTGCGGCGGTGCCGTGGTGGCGGCGACCAGGGCGAGGTCGAGTGCACCGTCCACGATGGCGGCCAGGTGCCCGGCGGTGCCGGCGACGCTCTGATGCAGCCGGATCGAGACCAGGGGGTATTCGGTGTGGAAGCGGCCCAGCACGGTCGGCAGGTCGAGCGGCCCGGAGGACATCAGGGTCCCGAGGTCGACGCTGCCGATGAGCTGCTCCCGGTACTGGGCCACCGAGTTCTTCGCGCGCCGGGCTGCGGCGAGGGTGCTGCGGGCCTCGGTGAGGAATGCGGCACCTGCCGGGGTCAGCGTGGTCCGGTGCCTGGCCCGGTCGAGAAGCTGGATGTCGAGCTCGCGCTCGAGCTTCGCGACGGCCGTCGACACCGCCGACTGCACGACATGGGCCCGCTCGGCGCCGCGAGAGAAGCTCCCTTCCTCGGCGACGGCCACAAAGTACTCAAGCTGACGTAGTTCCACTCCAGGAGTATCTCAGATCGAGATCCACCTCATCTCCTTCTTTCGTTAGACGAGATATCTCGGCCGGGTCATGCTCTCAGTACGGGCCGAGAAGCAGACATGAACGAAGGGAGACGAGCGATGTCGATCGATCTGACCGAGGAAACGATCACAACCGCAGTACAGGAAACCTTCGAAGGTGCGACGGACAAGCGCATGCGTGAGCTCTTCGTGAGCCTTGTCCAGCACCTGCACGACTTCGCCCGCGAGGTGCGCCTCACCAGTGAGGAATGGTTCACCGCGGTGGACTTCCTGGAGCGGGTCGGTCACATCTCGAGTCCCACCCGGCAGGAGTTCGTGCTGCTCTCGGACATCCTGGGGCTCAGCGTGCTGGTCGACCAGATCAACCATGGCAACGGCTCAGCCACCGACTCCACCCTGCTCGGACCGTTCTACGTGGTAGGCCGACCGCGGGTCGAGAACGGCGCCGACATCTCCGGAGGTGTCCCCGGCATGCCGCTGTTCTTCAGCGGCATGGTCGTCGACACCGAGGGCCGTCCGGTGGCCGGTGCGGACGTGGACACCTGGCACAGCGACAGTGAGGGCTTCTACGACGTGCAGCAGGCGGAGAAGCTGCACGGCGAACCGGCCATGCGGGCGCTGCTGGCCACGGACGACAGCGGTCGGTTCTCTTATCGCTCGATCGTGCCGCGGTACTACCCGGTGCCGACCGACGGACCCTGCGGCGAGATTCTCCGGGCTGCCGGCCGCTCCCCGATGCGGCCCGAGCACATCCACTTCTGGCTCCACGCGCAAGGCTACGAATCGCTGGTCACGATGTTGTTCCGAGGCGCCGACCCGTACCTGGAGCGGGATGCGGTGTTCGGCGCCAAGCGTTCGCTGGTCGCCGACTTCGTCCAGCACGAGGCCGGCGAGACCGCGCCGGACGGCACCGTGATGTCCGAGCCGTTCCAGACCGTCGAGTGGACCTTCACCTTGGCCCCGGCACGACGGTGACGACACCGCGCCGGAGATATATCCGCTGATCAACAGTCTGGAAAGGACACCAGCGTGCGCGCTCTACGTTTCGATCGGTTCGGCGGTCCCGACGTCCTGCGGATCGCCGAACTGCCCGATCCCATCGCCACCGAGGACACAGTCGTAGTCGCCGTACGGGCCGCCTCCGTCAACCCGTCCGACGTGAAGAATGTGGCCGGTGTCATGGAAGGCACGGAGTTGCCCCGCGTGCCCGGTCGTGACTTCGCCGGCGTCGTCGTCGACGGTCCGCCGCAGTGGCGCGGCGTGGGGGTCTGGGGCACCGGCGGCGACGTCGGCTTCACCCTGGACGGCTCGCACGCGGAGTACATCCGTGTGCCGGTCACCGCGCTCGCCCGCAAGCCGACGACGTTGACCTTCGAGGAGGCGTCGGCGGTCGGGGTCAACTTCGTGATCGGCTGGCTCGGGGCCGTCGAGTTGGCGCACCTGAGCAAGGGCGAGACCGTCGTGGTCTTCGGCATTTCCGGCGGGGTGGGCGGCGCCGTCGCCCAGATCGCCCGGACTCGCGGGGCCCGGGTGCTCGGCGTCGACCGGGTCGCCCCGGCGAACGGCACCCCGGCGGCGGAGATCATCGACGAGTTCGTTCCCTTCGTCCCGGACTCGGGCGAGGTGGCCGAGACCCTGCTGGCGCACTCCGGCGGCCGGGGAGCCGAGGTCGTCTACGACGCCGTCGGCGGGGTCACCACCGCTTCCGCCTTGGCCTCGCTGGCCCAGCGGGGCAGGCTGGTGGTGATCAGCGCGGTCGGCACGCCCACGGTGGAGATCCACCTGCCGGACTTCTACCACCGCGAGGCCCAGATGCTGGGTGCGGACAGCCGCAAGCTCGATGTCACCGAGTCCGCCGAGCGCCTGACCCGGCTCGCCCCCTACTTCGAGCGTGGCGATTTCCGGCCGCTGCCGGTCACGCACCGTTTTGGCCTCGACGAGGGCGAGAAAGCCTATGCCGCGGTGGCGGAGGGGGTTTCCGGCCGCGTCGTCATCGTTCCCGAAGGCCGTTCGTAACCACCGAGGAAGGCGACACCATGACACGCTGCGCCGGCGCCCGTATCACCGTTCTCGACGAGAACTTCATCGACATCCTCCTGCCCTCGACTCCGGGCATACGCCGCTACAACATGGATCAGCACTTCAACTCGCGCTACGGCGAACTGCTCGCCGAGAACGGGCTGTGCTTCCTCGTGGAGACGTTCACCGAGAACGGTTCCACCACGATCCTGTTCGACGCCGGGCTGACCTCCGAGGTGGTGCTGCACAATGCGCGACACCTCGGCGTGGACCTGAACGAGGTGGAGGCGGTCGTGCTCAGCCACGGCCATCCCGACCACTTCGGCGGCATCAACGGAGTCCTCAAGGCGATCGGCCATCCGACCCCGGTCGTCGCGCATCCGGACGCGTTCAACCCGCGGATGATCGTCAAGCCGCACACCACCCTGCCGATGATCAATATCGGGCTGACGCGGGAGGGAATCCGGGAATCGGGCGGTCACCTGATGGAGGCGCGCGGGTCCATCCCGCTCGGGCCGGGCCTGCGCACCTCGGGCGAGATGCAGACCACCGCCGACTTCGAGTTCGAAGCTCCCGCCGGACGCCTGTGCGTCCACGCGGACGGCCGCGTGGAGGCGGACGACATCAACGACCACCAGGTCCTCGGCATCGACGTCGAAGGCCACGGGCTGATCGTCATCGACCCGTGCGGGCACCGCGGCGTCGTCAGCTCGATCGAACACATGCGGGCGCTCACCGGCACCGACCGGCTCTACGGTGTCCTCGGCGGTTTCCACACCGGACATCCCGGCATCAGCGCCAACCGGATCGACAACACGGCGAAAGCGCTCGCCGCCTACGAGCCGCAGCTGGTGGCTCCCATGCACTGCAGCGGATTCCCGCTCAAGAAGGCCGTCGCGGACCTCATCCCGGAAGCATTCGACATCGTCACCGCAGGCACCGTGCTCACCATCGGCGACGTGCCACCGGACACCCGCACCTGGCGATGAAGCACCAGCCGTCCGAGTAAAAGTAGAGGTCAACGATGACAGACAAGACGCTCATCAAGGGTGGCACCATCTACAGCGTCGACCCCCACATCGGGGAGCTTCCTCGCGGTGATGTGCTGGTGGAAGGCGACACGATCGTGGCCGTCGACGAGCACATCCCCGCTACGGATGCACGCATCATCGACGCCACCGACCGGATCGTGTTGCCGGGGCTGATCGACACCCACCGACATCTGTGGCAGGCGGCACTGCGGCAGATCGCGGCGGACTGGACCCTCGGCCAGTACATCGACCACATGCTCCTGGAACTCGGTCCGAAATTCTCCCCGCAGGACGTGTACGCGGCCGAACTGCTCGGCGCGATCGAGGCCATCGACGCCGGCGTCACCACCGTCATGGACTGGGCGCACATCATGCGCAGCCCGGATCACGCCGATGAGGCAGTGCGCGGGCTGCGGGAGTCCGGTGTCCGGGCGGTGTTCGGCTACGGCAACCCCGGGGGACCGCCCGCCGCCTGGTACGCCCGCGATGTGACCCGGGTGGCGGAGCGCTACTTCTCCTCCGACGCAGGGCTGGTCACCTTCGCACTCGCCAGCATGGGTCCGGAGTTCGGACCGGTCGAGGACGCCCTGGCCGATCTCGAACTGGCCCGCGAACTGGGCATCCGCGCCTCGATGCATGTCGGCGTCGGCGCGCTGGGTCGACAGCGGTCGATCACCCAACTGCACCGACGCGGTCTGCTGGGCCCCGACCTGATCTACGTCCACTGCAACACCTGCACCGACGCCGAACTGCGGCTGATCGCCGACACCGGGGGACATGCCTCGATCTCGCCGCGGGTGGAGATGCAGATGGGACACGGTTATCCGGCGACCGGGCGGCTGCGCACGGCCGGGGTGGCGCCGAGCCTGAGTATCGACGTCGTCTCCGGGGTGGGTGGCAGCCTGTTCGCCGAAATGCGCGGCACACTCGAAGCCGAGCGCGGCTGGCAGCACCATGCCGCGCTCTCCCGTGACGAGACGCTGCCCGAGCTGACGATCACCACCCGGGACGTGGTCAGGATGGCCACGATCGAAGGCGCGCGTACCCTCGGACTGGAGAGCAGGATCGGGTCGCTCACCCCCGGCAAGCAGGCCGACATCATCTTGCTCGACACCGACCGGCCGAACCTGTCGCCGGTGAACAACCTGTCCGCGGCAATCACCCTCGCCGACAACGAGAACGTCGACACCGTGCTGATCGCGGGCCGGGTGGTCAAGCAGGGCGGACGGATATCGGGACACGACCTGCCGGCCATCCGGGCGCTGGCCCGAGATTCCCGGGACCGGCTGCTGGAGTCCTGGTCCGGGCTCCGCTCCACCGCCGCCACGGCGGCCCGGCCTCGCGCCTGACCCCGCATCCAGCCGACGCGATCAACAACAACGAGGTTGTTTCATGAGCACATCACCGGGCACCGCACACGCCGACCGGATCTTCGTCAACGGGCTGGTCTGGCCGGGCGGTGAGGGAGGACCCGGACCGGAACCCACCGCACTGGCGGTGCGCGACGGCCGGATAGTGGCGTGCGGCAGCGACATGGAGATCCGCGAGCTGGCCGGAGGCCGCTCGACCATCGTCGACCTGCGCGGCCGCCGGGTGGTACCCGGCCTGATCGACGGCCACATGCACGCCGTGCGCGGGGGCGCGACCTGGGCGAGTGAACTCCACTGGACGGACGTGATCGACCTGCGAACGGCGCTTGCCACGATTCACGGCGCGGCTGAGACCGCGCAGCCGGGGGAATGGATCCGTGTCGTCGGCGGCTGGCATCCCTGCCAGTTCGCCGAATCGCGAGAGCCCACCCGTGCCGAGTTGGACGCGGTCGCTTCGGACCACCCGGTGTACGTGCAGGCACTCTACGAGGTCGCGGTGCTCAATTCGGCGGCGCTCCGTGCGGCCGGTATCGACGCCACCACCCCCGATCCGCCCGGGGGGCACTTCGAGCGGGACCCGATGACCGGGGAGCTCACCGGCCGCGCCTTCGGTATGGGCGCGTTCAACCGGATCCTGGGCGCGATTCCACCCGCCACCCCGGACCGGGAAGAACGCTCCACGGCGGCGATGCTCGCCGACCTGCATGCCCTCGGGCTGACCGGAATAGTCGACGCCGGCGGGTTCGGCATGCCGCCGGAACGATACGAACCCCTGTTCGCGCTCTGGCGCGACGGCGGTTTGTCCATGCGGATGCGGCTGTTCCTGTCCGCGGCGGACCCCGGGCAGGAATACAAGCAACTCGAGGAGTGGATGCGGCACACCCCGCCCCGGTTCGGGGACCCGATGCTGCGGTTCGCGGGCATCGGTGAGGTGGTGCACTACGGCTGCCACGACTTCGAGGGTCTCGAGGAATTCTCGATCTCCGACGACGCGGCCAAGGAGCTGTACCGCATCAGCTACCGCGCCGCCGAACAGGGCTGGCCAGTGAACATCCACGCGGTGCTCGACGAGTCCATCGACAGGATCCTGACCTGCTGGGAAACGGTGAACGAGCGGATTCCGCTGCGCGGGTTGCGGTTCTCGCTGTCCCACGCCGACCGCATCAGCCCGGGCAACCTGCGGCGGCTCGCGGCATTGGGCGCGGGCGTGGTGCTGGACGACCACCAGGTGTTCAAGGCCGGCTTTTCACAAGCGGCATGGGGCGACGGTTCGATGACCGAAGTCCCGCGCATCGCCGACATGATCGCCGCTGGGATTCCCCTGGCGGCCGGGACCGACGCCACCCGCGCCTCCTCCCACAATCCCTGGTTGTCACTGTGGTGGCTGATCACCGGGAACTCCGCGGACGGCGTTCCGAGACGCGCCGCCCGCCACCGGATGGCCCGGGGCCGTGCGCTGGAGTGCTACACCGCGGGCAGCGCTTGGCTCAGCTTCGAGGAAACCAGTCGCGGGCGTCTCCGACCCGGCGCGTACGCGGACTTCGCGGTGCTCAGCGAGGACTACTTCGCCGTGCCGGAGGACCGCATTCCATGGATCCGCTCCGAGCTCACCGTGGTGGGAGGGGAGATCGTGCACACGACCGGAACCGTCGCCTGACGGCCGTCATCACGGTGTGTGGCATCGGGACATGTACTGCTGGAACTCCATGAACTCGGTGGCGTAGACCCATGGTACTGATCATGTTCCTTCGTGCGGTCCAGCCTGCAGGGCCGTGGCGATCCGCTGCCAGGTGCCGTTGGGATGTCAACGGCGAAACAGGTCACACGGCAAACTCGGATGACGAAAGAGCCCTCCCATGACCCCAGACACCGGGCGCCCCCTGCGGGCCGACGCTCGTCGTAATCGGCAGAAGATCCTCTCCACCGCGGTGCGTGTCTTCGCAGAACACGGACTGGACGCGCGCCTTCATTACATTGCCGAGGAAGCGGGAGTGGGAACCGGCACCCTCTACCGGAACTTCCCGACCCGGGAACTCCTGATCGAGGCCGCCTTCCGCGAGGAATTGAGCCGACTCTGCGAGGCCGCCCCCGAACTCCTGGTGACCATGCCGCCGCGCGAGGCACTCCGCGCCTGGATGGGCCGCTTCCTCGACTACGCCACTGTCCAACTCGGGATGGCCGACGCACTCCGCGCCGTCATCGACTCCGGCGTCAATCCCTGCGCCAGCAGCGAGTTGATGACGACCGCCCTCACCTCGCTCCTGGACGCCGCGGCCGCCGAAGGCACCATTCGGTCGGACGTCGGCGCGACCGACTTGTTCGCTGTCCTTACCGGCGTCGCCCTCGCCGCCGGAAAGCCCGAACAACGCGCGCTGGCCGAACGCCTCCTCGACCTCATCCTGGGCGGCTGCGCTGCGGTATAGCCGGGTTCCGACTGCTTCCGCAGTTCCGGGTTGCCGCACGGGCCGGGTGTCGGGGTCGCTGATCAGGTGCGAGGCGATGATGTGGATCGAGCGGGCGACGGCGGCCAGTGCTTTCTTGCGGCCGCGGCGTTCGAGGCTGCGCTGGTAGCGCGCGCCGAGGAAGGCGTCGGTACACGAGGCGGCGGTGGCCTCGCCGAGGGCGCCCTTGAGCCAGGGGTTGCCCCGGCCGGCGGTGTTGGCGTCACGTTCGGCGCCGGACTGGGTGGTGGTGCGCGGGGTGATCTTGGCCCAACTGGCGAGCGGTCGGCCTCTCAACACCGACTCAGGCGCCCCGGAGGCGAACCGAGCCCCAAAAAAACGAGCCCCCTCGGCCGGGACGGCGGGCCAGTCGAGAGGGCTGTCGGTGATTTTTGTGGGGTCGTACTGCGCGGTGCTACTTGATCGACGCCACGAAGGCGTTCCAGGCGTCGGTGGGGAAGGCCAGGACGGGCCCTTCGGGAACCTTGGAGTCGCGTACGGCGAGTGCCGCCATGGTGGGCGACTTGACCTCGACGCACGCGCCGTTGCCCGCCGAATACGACGACTTGGTCCACGTTTCCGTGGCCCCCTGAAGTACTGCCATGTTCACTCCGGTAGCGAGTTGCTGAGTTGCTGTCATCGCGTCGCGGGTTCCCATTCGGTGCCCGCGATGCGATTCGCGCCAACTTGTTTTGGCTGATGGCGTGATCGAAGCTACTCGTCAACTTCCTTGTGCGGAGCAGTCGTTCACTCGACTGGATGGCATATTCCAGTAGCGTCTCCGCTTGAAGGTTTCGCTGGTGTACGATCCGCCGCCCCCTCGCGCGGAGAGCTCAGCGCGCGTATGCCTTCGCCGCGTCCGCGATGAACTGCCGGGACTGTTCCACGTTGAGGGCCTGCGCCCGCAGGTGCTCGTACATCACGGCGTACTTCTGCACGTCATGGGCCTTTTCCAGGTACAGGTCGCTGGTGACGCCTTCGAGGTACACCACGCTCGAGTCGGCCGCGTCGGCGAACTCGAGGATCGCGTACTGGCCGTTGAGACCGGGATGCGCCCCCACCTCGAACGGCAGCACCTGCACGGTGACGTGCGGGAGCTGGGACATCTCGGCGAGGTGCTCCAACTGTTCGCGCATCACCAGGTTGTTGCCCACGACGCGGCGCAGCGCGGCCTCGTCCAGTACCACCCACAGGCGGAGCGGGCTGTTCTCGGCGGCGATACGTTCCTGGCAGCGCATCCGCACCTGGACGCGCTTGTCGATGTCGGCCGCCGACGTCTCGGGCAGCGCCCCTTGGATGAGGGCCTCGGCGTAGGAGCGGGTCTGCAACAGCCCGGTGATGATCTGGGGTTCGTACACCCGCAGCGACTCCGCGTCGGTCTCCAGGCCGATGTACACGCTGTAGGGGATGTCTCCGAACGCGTGCCACCAGCCCTGCTGGCGGGAGTCCCGGGCCATCTCCATCAGGGAGTCGACGACACGCTGGTCCTCGACCTCGTAGACGCCGCACAGGTCCCGGACGTCGCGCTGGCTGATGCTGCGGCGGCCGTTCTCCAGACGGCTGATCTTCGACTGTGAGACGAGCAGCCGTTCCGCGACCTCTTCGGCCGTCATGCCCTTGAGTTCACGGAGCCGGCGCAACTCCTGGCCCAGCCGGCGTCTCCGGACGGTGGGATTGACATTCGACGCCACGGACGTGCACCTCCGGCTGCGTGCCTCTACTTTGCGTATCTGCTGCTGAGCAGATTGCCACCAAGGTGCTTTCTACCGCTGGAAAACAGCGGATATGCGGTGCCCGCACACCACTTGGGCGGTCCTTGGCCGGACGACGGCCCGCCGCACCACGGCTGGCGTGCGGCTACGCGTCCATCGTACGGAATGTCGTACGCGCAGGCTCTCAGCGACCTGCGCATGCGGCCGCGCGGGGCGGTGGGATCTTCCGTCGTCCGGACGTACGATCTCATCGCCCCGCGCGGGCCGGCGGCTCCCGAACCGGGACTGTGTCGTCGGCTCGTTCTGGTTGCGTGTGCCGGGTCGTGCGGTACCTGCTGTACCGATCCTGCTGGTTCAGCCGGTGGTTCTGCCGTGGTCCTGCCGGGCCGTGGGACTGCGGCTCAGTGGGCCACGACCCGCGCCATGGATCCGCGGCGCGGCTGCATCGGAACACCGCGGGCGGGTTCCGGTGCGGGCCTGGCTGCGGCGGCCGGGGCCGGACTGCGGCGCGGCTGTGCGACCGCGCCGTTCTGGACGTCCATCACGGCGTGCGCCACGAGGCCGCCCATGGGGTCGTGCCTGATCAGGTCCCGCAGCCGGGAGCGGGACGAACGTCCCTCGTTGCCCGGATACAGGTGCTTGCCGAGGCCGACCGCGTGGGCCAGCGCGGCGAGCGCCGCGGTCCGTGGGTCCGGCGGAACGCCGGTCCGGATCGCGGAATCCAGCCGGGCCCTGATCTCCCGGCTGATGGCGGTGTCCGTCGCCTGGTACCGAGTCGTCGGCAGCACCCCGCACATCTGGCCGGCCACGGCATGGACCATGCCGCACCTTTCCAGATGCGAGAGGTAGGTCTGGCGAAGCCCGAGACGCGGCCCGCCGATCCAGTGGACGGCCCGTACCGGAGCGCCGCGCCTGCGCAGCAACTCCAACGCGCTGTCCAGTGTTGGATCTCCAGTCGGCCGTGGCGCCACCACGGCGATACGATCCCCGTCTGGGGCTATCCGTCCGGCCAGCGCCAGCTCCACTAGCTGTGCTCCGGCCAGACCGAGGTCGAGCGACTGCGGCTGTGCAGTGGTACCCGTGGCCGGGTCCAGTGCCAGCAGCAGAAGCTCCTCCGGAAGTGTTCTGCGGCTCCTGCCCATCCATGCCTCCCCGCGTGGATGAATGACAGGGTGACCCCTCTCACATTGGTCTGTCGAGGGTGCGTGACCGGAATGCAGTGGAACCGGTAGGTATGTCGTTCTCGTCTAGCCCAGGGGTCAATACCTCACACAGGACACTGGTGCATGGTTCGGACAGCGGTGTCCGGGCGGCGGTTCACGGTTCGGCAAGGCGCGCGAGTGGGTGCGTGGCGCAAGGAGGAGGCATCGGTGGCGGGCGAGTCCCCCGACAGGTCGAAGCAGCACGAGTCGTCGGCGGAACCGACGTCGGGGAGCGTGGCCCCGGTTCCGGCGCTGGCCAAGGCCGGGGGTGACCCCCGTCTCGCGATGGCCGGCGAGACGGTGCGGGTCGACCAGGCGACGGCGGTGTTCTCCACGCGGGCACCGCGTGGCTCCGCCGGTACGGCCGTGGACGGGGCCGGTACGGCGTCCGAGGCCGCCGAGGGCGCCGAGGGCGCCGTGAATGCCGCGGGTTCCGAGGAACGCGGTGGGAAGGCCTCCGCGGACCGCGTGCACGGCGGCGGCCGCGGGAACGGTTCCGGGAGTGCCTCGCTGGCCTCCTGGGTGCGGAGCGCGGACCAGGGCGAGGCGGAGGCGTCGGAGGCTGACGCCGTGTCCGAGGACGCGTCTGATGGCGCCGGGGCCAAAACGCAGGCTGCGGAAGGCCGTTCCGGCGGCGCGGAGGAAACGGCCGCGCGGGCTGAGCGGGAGCCGGCCGAGGAGTCCGGCAGCGAGGGCGCGGGGGAGACCGGGGAGGCCGCCGAGGGTTCCGAGAAGCCCGCGGACGCCGAGCGCGCGGGCGAGGGCGAGGGCGAGGGCGAGGCCCAAGATGCCTCCGAGCCGGAGACGAAGGCCGGGGACGCCTCGAAGACCGAGGACGCCGCCGAGCCCGAAGGCAAGGATGCCTCCACGAGCGGGGCCGGGACCGTGCGTGCCTCCGAGGCCAAGGCCGAGGGCGGTGACCCGGGGACGACTGGTGCAGGCGAGTCCACGTCCGAGGGTCCTTCCGTGGCCGCCGCCGAGCCTGCGGCTCCCGAGGCCGAGGGCGGTGACCCGGGGACGACTGGTGCAGGCGAGTCCACGTCCGAGGGTCCTTCCGCGGCCGCCGCCGAGCCTGCGGCTACCGAGCCCGTGGACGAACCTGAAGAAGCCCTCGAGGCCAAGTCCGCGGGCAAGGGCGGCCCCCAGCCGTCCCCGTCCGAAGGCACCGACGCCGCCGAGTCCGAAGCCGAGGATGGCCCCACGCCGGCCAAGCCCTCCGTCGACCAGCCCACCGCCGTCTTCAAGATGCGGCGGCCCGCGGTGGACCAGCCCACGACGATGCTCAAGCTGGGCGATGCCAAGCCGTCGGAGGGGGATGCCCGCAAGTCCGGGGACAAGGCCGCCGACGGTCCGGAGTCGGGGGCGGACGCCGAGGTGTCTGCGCAGGCCGACGGCAAGGCGGGTGAGGGGACCGCGGACAAGCCCGCGGTGGATCAGCCCACGACCATGCTCAAGCTGGGCGATGCCAAGCCGTCGGAGGGGGCTGCCGGCAAGTCCGTTCCTGCCTGGGCCGCAAAGTCGCCCTCGCAGGCCGTCGACGGGCCGGACGCCACGAACAAGTCCGCGGCGGACGCCCCCGCCGAGGCCCCGGCCGAGTCCGTTTCCGAGCGCACCAGCAAGTTCGTCGCCCTCAAGCCGCTGGGCGAGCCGCAGCCGACGAAGCCGAAGTCCGGCCCCAGTCCCGCCGAGGCGACCGCCGCGCTGCCTCAGGTCGGCCCCGAGCGCACCGCGCAGCAGCCGCTGCCGCCGAAGCCGCCGCTGGACCTGCTCGCCGAGCTGACGAACACTCCGCCGCCGCCGGACACCCCCGTGCGCACCGTGCTGCGGCGAATCAAGATCTGGACGCCTCTCGTCGTACTGCTGGTGATCATCTTTGCGATCGTGCAGGCGGTTCGTCCGCTGCCGGCCGCCTCTCTCGCGCTGAGCGCTGACGACACGTACACCTTCGGCGGCAAGTTCGACCTGCCCTGGCCGGGTCAGGGCCAGTCGGCGATCGAGGTCGACGGGGTCGGCGTGATCGGCACCGAGGGCACGCAGAGCCCGAAGCCCATCGCGAGTGTCGCCAAGATCATGACGGCGTATGTCACCCTCCAGGAGCACCCGCTCAAGGGGAACGAGGGCGGTCCGACGATCACCGCGGACCAGCAGGCCGAGGACGAGTCCAAGAACGAGGACGAGTCGACGGCGGCCATGACGAAGGGCCAGAAGTTCACCGAGCGGCAGATGCTCCAGATGCTGATGATCCCGTCCGGGAACAACGCGGCGCGGCTGCTGGCCCGCTGGGACTCCGACAGCAAGACCTTCGTCGGCAAGATGAACGCCGCCGCCAAGAAGCTCGGCATGACGAAGACGACGTACACGGACCCGAGCGGCCTGGACAAGACGACTGTGAGCACCGCCGTCGACCAGCTGAAGCTGGCCAAGGCGGTCATGCAGGACCAGGTGTTCCGCGGCATCGTCGGAATGGCCAAGGCGGACATCCCCGGCCTCAGCAGCACGATCTACAACAACAACGACCTGCTGGTGAAGCAGGTCGGCGTGATCGGTCTGAAGACCGGTTCGTCGACCCCGGCCGGCGGAAACCTGGTGTGGGCGGCCACGAAGGTGGTCGACGGCAAGACGCAGACGATCTACGGCGCGGTCCTCAACCAGGACGCCCACACGGGCCGGGTCTGGGACAGCCTGCAGCTGGCGCTGAGCAACAGCCAGAAGCTGATCAACAAGATCCAGCAGAGCCTGACCACCGCGACGGTGGTGAAGAAGGGCGAGGTCGTCGGGTACGTGGACGACCAGTTCGGCGGGAAGACGCCGGTGGTCGCCACCAAGAACATGACGGCGGTCGGCTGGCCGGGTCTGCGGACCAGGATCTCCCTCGGGGACAACGGCAAGGCGGTCCCGCACGAGGCGAAGGCCGGCACGGTCGTCGGCGAGTTGAAGGTCGGCGACGGTTCCAGCCGTGCGGTGATGATCCCGGTCGCCCTCCAGAAGGACCTCACCGAACCGGGTTACGGCGCGAAGTTCACCCGACTGGGCTGAACGCCGTACAGGACGCCGGTACGACGCGCCGCACCCCGCCCGCGGAGCCCCCACCCGGGAGCCCGCCGACGGGGTGCGTGCTAGCGTCGCGAGATCGGGTCAGGACGTGAACCGCGGACCTGACCCGGGTCGGACCTCCGGGAGAACCTCCACGGAACGGTGACGGAACTCTTGCGGATGGCCGGGTAGGGGGAGAGAACGGAACCGGACACGGGGCGAGAGCAGAGACGGGACACGGGGAGTGCCTTCAGGTGGCCACAGCGGAGCCGACACACGCCGACGACGCCGATTCGGGCCGTCATCGGGGCGGGACATCGGGCCGGCGAATACAGCTGAGCGCCTCCGCCGCTGACGGGACACGGCAGCCGACGGCACCCGACGACAGCTCTCCCGTACCCCCCGCCGAACCAAAGGCGACACCCCCCGCCGAACCAAAGGCGACACCCCCCGCCGAACCAAAGGCGACACCCCCCGCCGACGAAAAGGCGTCGGCCCCCCGTCTGCGCGCCCTGCTCACCCGTGCGCGGTCGTCCCGCGCGGCGGACCTGGCCCGCAGACACCCCGTCCTGGCGGTCACCGCGCTCGCCGGCGCGCTGCACCTCGTGTGGTTCTTCACCTTCGCGAACAGTGGCGGGGATCTCGCCGCGCAGGACGCGTGGGCGGAGTTCGTGGGCCGGCACCCGGACTCGGCGTACAACCTCGCCTGGTACGGGGGCATGCACCCGGTCTCCTACAGCGTGGTGTCGCCGTACCTGATGTCGGTCCTCGGTGTCCGTACCACGATGATGATCGCGGGCACGGTCTCGGCCGGGCTGCTGACGCTGATCCTCATCCGCAGCCGTGCGGTCCGCGAGCCGTGGCGGCCGGCCCTGGCCGGGGTGTTCGCCCTGCTGTGCAACGCCATCTCGGGGCGCGTGACGTTCGGTCTGGGCACGATGTTCGCGCTCGGCGCGACGGCGACCGTCTTCTGCTGGCCCTACCGGTGGCGCTACAAACGCTGGGCGAAGGCCCTGTGCGCCGCGCCGCTGGCCGCCCTGGCCACGATGTCGTCCCCGGTGGCGGGCCTGTTCGTCGGTCTGGTCGCGGTGGCGCTGTTCCTGCAGCGGCGTCGCCCGGGCGCGTGGGCGCTGGGCCTGGCGCCGACCGTGGTGGTCGCCCTGTCGTCCTGGCTCTTCCCCTTCTCCGGTACGCAGCCGATGACGTGGGCGTCGGCGCTCCTTCCCTTCGTCTACGCGGTCCTGGTCTTCCTCCTGGTCCCCGCGGAGTGGAGGACGGCACGGATCACGGCGGCGGTGTACGGGCTCTCCGTGCTCCTCGTCTGGCTGATCAGCTCCCAGATCGGCTCCAACATCACACGTCTCGCGATGCTGTTCGCGGGTGTGGCGCTGATCGCGGCGCTGCCGTTCGCGGTGCCGCGCAGCCGGAAGTGGTACGCCATCGTCGTCGCGTTCATCAGCTTCGTCGGCTGGATCGGCTTCAAGACGGTCGACGACGTCGTCCACACGACCCCGGCGGCGTCCTGGGCGCGCGAGCTGGCGCCGCTGGTGAACCAGCTTCAGGTGGTGGGCGCGGAGAAGGGCCGCGTGGAGGTGGTCCCGGCACGCTCGCACCGCGAGGCATCGGCGCTCGCCCCGTACGTGAACCTGGCGCGCGGCTGGAACCGGCAGGCCGACATGGAGCGCAACCCGATCTTCTACGACGACACACTCAACTCCGCTAACTATCACGCGTGGCTGCAGCGCTGGGCGGTGCACTACGTCGTGCTGCCGAAGGGGGAACCGGACGGGGACGGCGGCGAGCGCGAGCGCGAGCTCGTCCAGCGGGGCATGCCGTATCTGAAGCAGATCTGGGGCGATGCGAACTGGCAGCTGTTCGCGGTGACCGACCCCACTCCGATGGCGGATCCGCCGGCCATCGTCGACCGCGCGGAGCAGGGTGAACTGACGATCGAGGTGAAGAAGGCGGGCCGGGTGCTCATCCGCATCCCGTACTCGCCGTGGCTGGGCCTGGTCGACGCGCAGGGCAAGGGCGTCAAGCCGCCGCAGGAGACGGAGGAGTCCAAGCACCGCGAGGCAGGCATGCCGAAGACGTACGACAACGTCAACGGCTGTCTGATGGAGACGGACGAAGACGCGGCGGGCGACAAGTGGACGGAACTCGTGGCCCCGCGCGCGGGCACGTACCACCTGGCGGCGCCGTACCAGCTCCCGCGCGGGACACCCTGTCCGGCGGAGTTGCGGTAGTGACCCGCCCGGGCAGGGTCGACGGGGGCGAAGACCCCGCGACCCCCATCCCCTCCCGGCCCGGGCCCCGGCTCACCTCACCGGAAATGCCACATCACACACCGCGTCCTCGGGTCCCGCCGCGTCCCAGTCCGCGAAGTACACCTCCCGGCAGGGCCCCGCATACTCCAGCCCCTGCTCCGCGATCCACGCCTCCACCGCCTCGAAGGCCGCCAGGATCTGCGGATGGGCCACCTGCGCCTTGGTGATGCGGGTGTACGCGAGCCGCTGCGCCGGCTCCTCCCGGACCCGCGTCTCCCGCGCCGGCCCGTGCTCCTCCGCCCAGGCCAGCGCCGCGACCCGGTCGGCCACCGGCACGCACGCCTCCGCGGGCCCGTCGCTCTCCTGCGACACCTCGGCGTGGTAGACGACGAACGGCGCACCGCTCACTCCACCGCACTCCTGTGCCGCCGACTCGAGCCGCCCCAGCGAGGCCCCGATCCACGCAGGCAACTCGTCGGCCAGCGTGTGCCGCGTCTCGGTGATCAGCACCTGCTGCGGCACGTCCACCGTCTCGACCACGAACTTCCCGTACATCTCCGAGTTCCTCCCCGACAGTCGTCCACGGAGGTACTCGGCGAGCGTGCGCTGCGCGGCGATCCGCTCCTCGACGCCGGCCCAGTAGCCGGCGAGCAGCGAGGACGCCCGTCCGCCGTCCGACTCGCGTGCCGCCACCACTTCGGCGACCTGAGCGAGCGGCATGTCGAGGCGGCGCAGCAGGGCGACCATACGGGCGCGTTCGACCTGGTCGGTGCGGTAGTAGCGGTAGCCGCTGGCCTCGTCGACGTAGGCGGGCGCCAGCAGTCCCAGCCGGTCGTACATGCGCAGCGCCTTCGGCGACAGCCGCGAGCGGGCGGCGAACGCGCCGATGGTCAGCAGATCGTTCCTCACCCTGTCATCCTCCGTCACCGGACGCCTTCCGCCCGGTGACGAGAACGCTCGTCCCTGCCCCAGGGGCAAGGTCAACCATGTACGCCGGCGGTCAGGCGACCGCCTTCTCCACCGCGGCGAGGACCTCCGCCGCCTCCGGCTCCGTCTGCGGCGAGAAGCGGGCCACGATCCGGCCGTCCTTCCCGATCAGGAACTTCTCGAAGTTCCAGCGGATGTCCCCGCTGTGCCCCTCTCCGTCCGCGAAGCCGACGAGACGGTCGTACAGCGCGTGCCGCCCCTCCCCGTTCACCTCGATCTTCTCCGTCATCGGGAAGGTCACGCCGTACGTGGCCGAGCAGAACTCCGCGATCTCCTCGGCGCTTCCGGGCTCCTGCCCGAGGAACTGGTTGCAGGGCACCCCGAGCACGGTGAAGCCCAGCGGCGCGTACCGCTCCTGCAGCCGCTCCAGGCCCGCGTACTGCGGGGTCAGCCCGCACTTGGAGGCAACGTTCACCACGAGGACGGCCTTGCCCGTGTACTGGGGCAGGTTCGCGGAGCCGCCCTGCAGGGCGTCGATCTCGACATCGAGAACGGAGCTGGTGGAGCTGCCGGTGTTGTCTGTAGTCGTCATGAAGCGGATGCTAGCTCCGCTTCATGACGTGCCCGTCATTCCCGCTGCGCTGTGACGAGCACCTCACCGGCGGCCGTACGGGAGTACAGCACCGACCGGCCCGCCCTCCTCCGCTCCACCAGCCGCGCGTCCAGCAGCACCTTGAGGTGCCGCCCGACGGAGCCGAGCCGCTGCCCGGTCACGGCGACCAACTGGCTGGTGCTCATGGGGGAGTCGAGCAGGACGAGGACCCCGGCCCTGGCCGGTCCGAGCAGCGCGCCGAGGCTTGCCGGCACCGCCGCACCAGGCCCCTGGGCGAGCACGCCCGCGCACGGATAGACGACGGCGTACCGGTCGGGTTCCTCCCAGGACACCCAGCCGGTCTGCGGGGTGACGGGGACGAAGACCAGCTCGGCGCCGGAGATTTCGCGCGGCGGGTTCTCGTGGAGGTTGACCTGGAGCCGGTTCCCGCCGAGCCAGCGCGTCCGACCCGGCCACAGGGTGTCCACGGCGGCCGCCCAGCCGCCCCGGCCGAGTCGCGCGGTCCGGGCGACCACGTCGGCCTCCAGGATGCGCCGCCGCCGGTCCCAGTACGGTCGTACGGTCCGCGTCCACACGTAGGTCAGGAGATCGGCGGCGCGTTCGGGCAGGTCGTCGCGGTCCAGGCGGACGGGGAGCGGGCCGCGCAGGGACACCTCGAGGTGGGTGCGGGCCTCGGCGGGAGACACGGCGCGGACCCGGGCGACGCCCTCCTCGAAGGTCTCCTCGCCTCTCGGGGTGGGGGTGAGGAAGTCCGCGATCCACTCTTTGCCCAGACCGCTGCGGACGAGGAGCGCGGTGACGGGATCGGCGGCCAGCCGCCGACGGTAGGCGGGCAGGTGGGCGTCGAGCCAGGCCCGTTCCCCGGGGTGGGAGGCGGCGGACGCGTGCAGCAGCTTCAGGCTCGCGAAGACCTCGGCGAGCGGCGACAGCACGAACCGGCTCCCGGCGAGGGTGTCGGCATTGACGTACCAGAGACCCATGGCGCGTATGCCCTCCCAAGGTTTCGCGTGTGCGCGAAACATTAACGGCCGCCGACGGAGCCTGCTCAGACTCCGCGCATGCGCAGCTACTCCGATCTCTTCCGCACCCGGGAGTTCACCCCGTTCTTCCTGTCCACCTCCCTCCAGACTGCCGCCTCGACGGTCGGCGGTCTGGCCCTCGGCACGCTGGTGTACCGCGCCACCGACTCGCCGCTGCTCTCGGCGGTCAGCATGTTCGGACCGCAGCTGGCGCAGGTCGTGGGCGCGACGACGCTGCTGTCGGCGGCGGACCGGCTGCCGCCGCGGGCGACGCTGGCCGGCATCGCGTGCGCGTTCGCGGCCGGTACGGCGGCGATGGCGGCGCCCGGACTGCCGGTCGGTGCGGTCTTCGCGCTGGTCCTGCTCCTGGGGCTGGTGCAGTCGCTCGGCGGTGGGGTCCGCTGGGGGCTGCTGAACGAGATCCTGTCCAAGGACGGCTATCTGCTGGGCCGTTCCGTCTTCAACATGATGAACGGGCTCATGCAGATCGCCGGGTACGCGACGGGCGGCGTGCTGGTGGCGGTCCTGTCCCCGCGGTCGACACTGCTGATCGCGTCGGCGCTGTACCTGGCGGCGGCTGTGGGAACCCGGTTCGGCCTGACCCGCCGCGCCCCTCGCACCTCCGGTCGTCCGTCGGTCGCGCAGACCTGGCGCACCAACGCGCTGCTGTGGTCGTCCCCGGAGCGCCGGACGACCTACCTCCTCCTGTGGATTCCCAACGGCCTGGTCGTCGGCTGCGAGTCGCTGTACGTCTCGTACGCACCGGACCGTGCCGGCGCGCTGTTCGCGTGCGCGGCGTTCGGGATGTTCGTGGGGGACGTGGCAACGGGCCGCATCCTCCCGCCCGCCGTGCGCCGTCGCCTCGGCATCCCGTTGCTGCTGCTCCTGGCGACCCCGTACCTGCTGTTCGCGCTGCGTCCCGCCGTCCCCGTCGCGGCGGTCTGTGTGGCGCTGGCATCGGTCGGCTTCGGTGCGAGCCTCGTCCAGCAGGAACGCCTGATGCGCCTGACCCCGGAGGAACTCAGCGGCCACGCCCTCGGCCTGCACTCGGCGGGCATGCTGACGATGCAGGGCGTGAGCGCGGCACTGGCCGGGACAGTGGCCCAACTCAGCGCGCCAGGGGCGGCGATGACGGTGATGGCGGCGGCGTCGGTCACGGCGACGCTGACGCTGGCCGCCTCGGCCCGGCGCCGGCAGCCGCGCGGGGCCGTCGGAGTTCTCGACGCGGCAGGGGTGGAGGGCCCGCGATGAGGCGGCACTTCGGGACGAGCACCGCCTGATCGCGGCCGGGTCACGGCACATCGAGGTCCGGGACTTCGGGACGAGCACCGCCTGATCGCGGCCGGGGGCCGGGCCGTTCGCTCTCCGACCGGCAGGCATGCGGTCCACGAGGTGCGGTATCCGTTTCGGCTCCGTGACCCGGCCCACCGGTCGAGGGCGGTCGGGCCACGGAACATCGAGGTCCGGGAACGCTCGCCTCAGCTCTCGCCGCCGCCCGCCTCGCTCGTCGGCGCCAAAGCCGCCGTCGACAGACGCGGGTCCGTGGGCGGCTGGGCCTGCGCAGCCGTGCCGTTGCCCTCCCGCGGTTCCTCCTCGTACCCGAGCTTGCGGGCCGCCCGGTCGAAGTACCGCAGCAGTTCCACCGGGAACGGCATCACGAGCGTCGAGTTCTTCTCGGCGGCGACCTCCACGACCGTCTGGAGGAGCCGGAGCTGCATCGCCTCCGGGGTGTCCGACATGATGCGGGACGCGTTCGCGAGCTGCCGGGCCGCCTGGAACTCGCCGTCCGCGGTGATGACCCGGGCCCGCCGCTCGCGTTCGGCCTCGGCCTGCCGGGACATGGACCGCTTGAGGGACTCCGGGAGTTGTACATCCTTGATCTCGACGCGGTCGATGTGGACGCCCCACCCGGCGGCCGGGCTGTCGATCATCAGAGCGAGCCCCTCGTGCAGCCGTTCGCGGTCGGACAGCAGGTCGTCGAGATCGCTCTTGCCGATGATGGACCGGAGCGAGGACTGGGCGACCTGCCCGACGGCGAACACGTAGTCCTGGACCTCGATGGCGGCCCGCAACGGGTCGGTCACCCGGAAGTACACGACGGCGTCGACCTTCACCGAGACGTTGTCCTTGGTGATGCCTTCCTGAGTGGGCACCGGCATGGTCACCACCTGCACGTTCACCTTCCGCATCCGGTCGGCGAACGGGATCAGGAACGTGACGCCCGGCTGCCGGTGGTGAGGCAGCGCCTTCCCCCAGCGGAACACGACCCCGCGCTCGACCTGGTTGACCACCCGCATCCCACTGCGCAGCACGAGCAGGGCCAACACGGCCACCAGCACGACCGCGACGACGGTGCCTTCCATGGCACTTCACTTCCCTCACAGGGTGTCGAAGAGTGACACTCAAGTGGACATCTGGGACCGGATCTTCGGATGCGGGAAGCGCGTCAGGACTTCGTCAAGAAAACGAGTGTCCGACCGGTCCGGTGCACAGCCCGTCTCACCCCCGGCTCCCGGCGGAAGCCGTCCGTGTCGGACACCAGCAGCTTCATCGTGCGGTTCGGGATGTCGATGAGGACGCGGTCGCCGCCCTGGACCAGGGCGATGGCGCCACCTGCACACGGCTCTGGTCGTCGTACGCCGATGTTCCCTCCGGGAGCCCGAGAAGTCCGGCGCGGTAGCGTGGACGATCATGGCGGACTGGGATATTCGGCCGGCGTCGATGTCGGACGTCGAGGCGGTGGCCGAGTTGCGCGCAAGGGTGCTGCGGGCGGATCTGGAACGACTCGGGCGGTACGACGCGCAGCGGGTGCGGCAGCGGCTGCGAGACGGATTCGACCCGGTCCACACCCGGGTGATCGAGGTGGGCGGTGCGTTCGCCGGCTGCGTGGCGCTGCGACCGGCCGAGAACTCCTACTGGCTGGAGCACTTCTACCTGGCCCCGCATCTGCAGGGCCGCGGTATCGGTTCGGGCGTGCTGCGCGAGCTGCTGGAGCGGTGTGACCGCGGCGGTGTTCTCGTCCGGTTGAACGTGCTGCAGGGCAGTCCGGCCCGACGGCTGTACGAGCGGCACGGGTTCACCGTCGAGACCGAGGATCCGGTGGACGTGTTCATGGTGCGCAAGCCGCCCCCATGAGGGTCGAGCCGGTCAACTGAGGCGCTCGACGGCCGACTGGCGTGCTCAGTCACGGACGGTCGCGCGGTGGTGCTCTCATGATGGCGTACAAAATCGAACACGTGATTGAATTAGTTATGCGACCGTTTCCCGACGACCTCGTCCAGGCACAGCAGGAGTGGAGCGCCACCTACCGGCAGCTCGCCGAGCGGCCCGGCCGGACCGCGCTGCGACGGCGGCTGTACCGGCTGTCGAGCGAGGTGCTCTTCCACCCGTACTGGCAGGAGCGGGGGCGGACCGCGGCGGCGTGGTGGGAGCTGCGGAACCTGAGGCCGGGAGGAAGGAGCCGGAGGTGAGCAGCTTCGTCCCGCGCGACGGCGGTGCGGGCCATGTCCGAGCTGCCGCCTGATGCACCGCGGCTCCGGGCGATCCTCGCGTTCCTCGAAGAACAGATCGCCGAGAGCGAGACCGTCGGCATCTATCTCCGTCTCCAGCGTGACGCCGTGAGGGAGGCGCTGGCCCGCGTCGAAGGCGGGCCGGCGCCCGGACGCTCACGTCCGGATGCGCCGGGACCGCGCCGCGCCGCACTGCCGTCCTTCGCACCGAACCGGAGCCGGCGGCACACGGCGGGGTTTGCCGTCCAGCAGAAACGCACGCCCGACGGACCCGGGCCGGCCGTGATCCATACGCACGACTGCACGATGATCGAGGGCACCGCTCACCCGATCGGAGATCACGAAGCCCGCGTCGCGCTCACGGATCCGAACATCGAGCCGTGTGCGTTCTGCCGCCCGGACAGCGAGCTGGGGGTCCTGGACTGAGGCCAGCCGACCCTGGTCGCCGGGGGAGTTGTGAAGAGAGGGTTGGTCGCCTGCCCCGAGGCGCCGCCGGACGGCGGGTCGGGGACGGTCGACTGCGGTACCTCGCGGCGCACGACCACCCGCGGCGCCCGCCGGACCATGGCGATGATCGCCCTGGCCCCGCACGTGCCGCCGCCGGCGGGCTCGGTGACCGTCCTTCGGGTTGTCTCCGGGCCGCACACCACGACCGAAGCGCGGCCCGATCCGCTGCGTCCGCTCTTCTCCTTCGCCCCGCCGGTCTGCCGTGCCCGCCCCGAAGATGGCCCGCTCCCGCTACGGCCCAGCCTGGCGGCCCTGTCCGTGCCCGTCCGTGGGCGACCGCAGCGACTTTGCCATCTCTTTACAACCTGCTCCGTCGCTGCCTCGTCTCTCCGCTCGATCCGTCACTCAGCCCGCCGAATACCGGGCGGACCGACGAAAGAGAGCGATTCAATGCGCCGAACTGTCCTCAGCGCCATGGCACTTGCGTGCACCGCCGTGCTGGCGAGCACCGTGCCCGCCTTCGCCGACGGGCCGAGCCCGGTCCCCACGACTCGTCCGACCGCGACCGCCGCCCCGACCGCTGACGCCTCGGCTCCCGGCGCCGCACCGACCCGGGCGCCGGCCACCGCCGCGCCGGCTCCGAGTGCCGTACCGTCCCGGGGCCAGGTCTCCGTCGTACCGAAGGGAGCGCCCCGCACCGGAGTGGTGGCGGTGTCCTCACAGTCCGGGGCCGAGGGCGGGCTGCTCGGCGGGGGCGCTGCCGCGGTGCTCGTCATGGGCGGCGCGGCGGTCTTCGTCGTACGCCGTCGGTGGGCGACCGGGGCATGACCCCGCTCTCCAGGCGCGCATTCGCCACCGCCGCGATGGCCTCGCTGCTCGTGGGCTGCGGCGGCCACGGGGCGGGCCAGGCCACGAGCGCACCTCCCAGGAGTACGCCACCGCCCTCGTCGGCCTCCGCGAAGGCGGCGCACGCCCTTGGACGTTCGGTCCCGGTCCGGCTGCGGATCCCGGCCATCGGGGTCGACACCCCGGTCATACGGCTGGGGTTGGCGGCGGACGGCAGTGTGCAGGTGCCCCCGGTCACGGCGCACGACCGGGCGGGCTGGTACCGGTACTCGCCTGCACCGGGTCAGGTCGGCCCGTCGGTCATCCTCGGCCACGTCACGGTCGGCGCCTACGGGGACGGGGTCTTCCGGCACCTCACGAGGCTGCACCGGGGCGACCGGATCGTGGCGCGCCTGGAGAACGGCACGGCGGTAGTGTTCGCCGTCAGTGCCGTACGGACGGTCGCCAGGGCGGACTTCCCGGCGGAGGACGTCTACGGGGACGTGGACCGCCCGGAGCTGCGGCTCATCACGTGCGGCGGCCCCCGCACCGGCGACGGATACCTCGACAACGTGATCGTCTTCGCCGCGCTGAGCTCCGCGAGCCCCTGACCCTCCCGATCCCGGATCCCGGGCCGATGGAACGTACGCCGACGGCCCGGGGTCCTTCCCCACGAGTGCCATCACGACCCTGGAGAGCGTTGAAGCGGTCCCGTGACAAGGCGGCGTCCGAGCTGTTCGCCGCCCTCTACCCCCGCCTCGCCGGCTGGTGCCGCCGTCTCGTCGACGACGACGAGACGGCCCACGAGATCGCCTCGGAGGCGTTCACGCGGCTCTGGGCCCGCTGGACGTCCGTGGAGGAGCCCCGCGGTTTCCTCTACGTCACCGCGGCCAACCTGGTCCGGGACCACTGGCGCAAGCTGGAGCGCGAGCGCAATGCGGTGCGCCGGGCCACATCGGAAGCCGCCGTCCGCCCCCACACCGAACAGGCCGACCCCTCGGTACGCCTGCTCGTGCAGTCGCTGCCGGAACGACTGCGCGTCCCGATCCTGCTGCACTACTACGCTGACATGCCGATCCGGGAGGTGTCCGTGCTGACCGGGCGCAAGGAAGGAACCATCAAGGCCGACCTCCACGCGGCCCGAGAACTGCTCCGCGCCCACCTGAGGAGAAGCCTTGACCACTCACTCTGACGACGGCCCGGAGTTCGAACCCGACGACCCCCTCGCGGTGATCCTGCGGCCGACCTCCGACCCTCTCGGCCCGCCCCCCGGACGATACGAGGCCATCCGCCGCGCCGCGGCCCGCCGCCGCCTGCTCCGCGCCGCGGCCGGGGTCGGTGTGTCCTGCGCCGTGGCCGTCCTCGTCGCGCTGCCGTTCCGCCTGGCGGCACCCGAAACACCGGCATCTCCGACGGTCCCTCTCGCCCCGCCGCCCGTGAGCAGCCATGCCGCGTCCCCCACACCATCGGCGCCCCCCACCCCGTCGGCGTCGCCCGAACGTGTCAGTCCCCGCCCCACCACGCGGCCCTCCACCGACAACTCCGTCACCGCGGGCAGTTCGGCCGTCCCCACCCGCATACCTTCGCCGACACCGACCTCGCCACGGGTGGAGCCGTCGGCGGGTGGGACCGGCGCCGTGGCCACACCCGAAAGCGGCAGCCGTCCGTAGGCCGTCGGCTGACCAGCCACCCCGCCGGTCCGGCCCGCAGCACCACCATGCGGGCCGGGTCCGGCGCTGATGGCCCATGACATGCAGCTCGGCTTCCTGGATCAGATACAACCGGCTTCGTGTATGGGCCATCCACGGCACCTGATCTCAGCCCTCGCTACCGTGGCGCCCTTGAGACTCTCCTCCCTCAAGGGCGGGGCCTCTCAGGGCTCGCGCCGTGATCCTTCCTGATTCCACGGAGGTAATCCGATGACTGACAACGACGTCTGGGAGTCCCCGCCGGACCAACGCATCGCACAGCACGGGGAGTTCAGGCTCACCCTCGTCGAGCGGCCCTTCCCCACCGGCGAAGGGGTTCTGCCCGCTCATGACCCGGTACGGGCACGGGAGTTCGCCGCTGCCTTCGGCACCATCGACACGGTCGTGGAGGAGGTCGACCGGATCGAGGCGACCGAGCGGCCTCCCTTCGCCACTCGTGCGGACCTCGACCTGGTCAGCGTCGGATGCTGGGGAGCGGTGACCGAGATCAACGATCCTGCCCTGGTGTTCACCGGGGGAACCTTCCCCCTCGCGGAGCAGGCGGACGAGCTGGCCGAGCGCTTCCCCGGAGCAGTCGTCATCGGCTCGGCGACGATCGACTACAACGTGACCTACGGCACCCACGTGATCTACCACCCGGACGGGGCGCGCCTGTTCGCCGCAGGGTGGAGCGGAGAGGGGGACTGGGACTGCGAAGGCACACCGCAAGAGGTCGTCAACGCCTTCGGAATCGGCCCCGATGCCCTGGAACGGCAGGACATCGACATCAATGCCCGGCCCGGTGCCTTCTCCTGGGAAGGTCTGACGCGGCTCGCCCTCCAGCGCGTCAGCCCGCTGCTCCGCAAAGGCCGCACCCTGTCCGTGTTCCGCGTCCGGCACACCGAAGAGACCACTGGGGACCTGGAAGACACCTGGATCGGCGAGTTCGACGAGTTCTGACGGTAACGATCCGGAAACACACGTGAAGTTGGCGTGGACATGCCGCGTTAACCCCGCGAACCTCAACGGGCTCACCTCATAGAGTGCCAACAGCTGGCGCATCAGGACCAGATGACCTCTGCGTCCACGACGCCGCGTACCTCTTCTGCCGAACGACGGATTCCCACGGGGGAAATTAGTGAGCATTCAATTACATCGACCTGCGCGCCCCAGGCGCGCGTGGGCGCGCATAGCGATCGCCCTCAGCGCTGCGGCAGTCGTGACCCTGACCGGCCTGCCCGTCCTCGACGAGGCGGAGGCCGCGAAGGCGCCCAACGTCAAGCCGGTGCGGTGCGACGAGAAGTTCCTCGGCAGGAAGTTCCCCTCCACCCCGGCCAACTCCGGGCCGCCGGACAGCCTTCCTTACGACGCGTGGCCGAACGACGAGAACTACACGTACGACAACCCCGCGAAGGCGTATGACGGGGTGCTGCCGCCGACCGACGCCCAGCGCAAGGCCGCGGGAACGAACTACCGCCAGTGGCAGCGCAAGTACAACAAGACGAAGAACCCTGCGGACAAGGTCATGGAGATCTACGCCCGCTACAACAAGCAGTACGACAGCCCGACGGGCTTCCAGGACTTCAAGCGCTTCCTCGACGTGCGCTACATCGGGGCTTATGGCAACCCGCGCAGGGGTGAGGCGTTCGAGGCCCGCATGGTCAAGAAGTACAACATGATCGGCCCCGACTGGTGGTGCCAGGACCCGATCGAGTACACCGACCCTGACACCGGCGAGAAGCGCACCCGGGTCGTGGACGCACACGACCGGCGCACCGAGCGCAAGGTCGAGATGAAGTCCAACGGCAGGATCGAGAGCGACCAGCTCAAGGCCGACCGGCAGATCGCCAAGGAGAGGCCGAAGTCGACGTTCCGGTATCTGACCGGCGCCAAGACCGAGGAGTCGACGCGGGACAAGATCAAGCAGTTCGACGACGACCTCAAGCGGGACCGGGGCACCAGCCGCACCCAGGCCGGGATCAACGAACGCCGGTCGAACGCCATCGAGCGCACCCAGAAGCCGAACGTCTACACCAACTTCGACAAGCGGTTCAACCCCGATCCGCTCAAGGGCGGCCGGGGGCCGATCATCGACCAGGCCCTTCGGTCCGGGAAGACGGTCGAGGAAGCGCGCCGGCTTCAGGCGATGTACAACCAGAACAACCGCGGCGGCTACTTCGGCCGCGGGCCGGGCGGCATCGACTTCTCCACCATGGAGATCAACTACGTCGGCACTCCCGTCAAGGGCAAGGGCCTCGACTATTCGATGAAGGCCGACTACATCAAGAACCCGGACGAGAACCCCGGCTACGGCGGTGACGCCAAGCTCCAGCTCGCCTCGGACGCCTTCTTCACCTGGCTCGCCCTGACCCCGGACAAGTTCTGGGTCAACCTCAACCCGATCCGCCCCGACCTGATCATGGACAAGGAGTTCGCCAAGACCGACGCCGGGCGCGTCCTGCTGGAGGCCGACCTGACCCTCAAGCACGACTACGCGGATGCGATGAACCCCGACAAGTACGAGCGCGGGGAACGTTTCTGGCGGGAAGCCCCCCGCACCCCGGAAGGCATGCCGTGCCTGCCCATCATCCGCCAGTGGATCACCCCGAAGCCTGCGAAGATCCGAGAGCAGGACGGTGGTATCTACATCCTGGACGCGCCGCTGAAGGTCAACATGGAGGTCCCGACCGGACCCGACGTGCCGCCCAGCACCTGCAAGCTGACCGAGGACCAGACCAAGCAGGCCGAGGCCCTGATCCTCAGGGTGATCCAGCCGGAGCTCGAGCGCCGCGTCAACGAGGACAAGTCCTACGCAGACCTGCGCCGCGTCTACTCCTCGCGGGTGGCCGCCGAGTACATCCGCCGCCAGGACGCGGTCAGCCCCACCGACTTCCGCAAGATCATCAACAGCAACGACGTCAAGCGGTGGCCGCTCAGGGGCGAGAACAAGGACTGGGACAAGAAGACCGTCTACGACAAGTACGTCGACTCGTTCAAGAACGGCGACTACAAGTTCGAGCGCGTCTACGACGGCAAGGTGTGGATCCTGTCCATGGGCGGGGTCGACTTCTCCAAGGCGCCGAAGCGGAACATCAGCCGCACCGAGTTCAACACGCAGCACCGTGGCTTGGACAAGACCACCAAGACGTCCGTCCAGGCCGAGGTGACCTACCAGGACAGTGAGACCGCCTACCTCGGCGGGACCACCTCCGACCAGCCCACCAGCCCGGAGGAGCCGAAGCCGACGCCGACCCCGTCCGGCTCGGGTGCCCCCAAGCCGACCGACAACCCGTCGACGCCGGCACCCGACCCGTCCACGCCCGGCGGTGACAAGACGACTCCGCCGGCGACGGACCCGGACGGTGACCTCGCTCACACCGGTAACAACACCCCTGTCGGCCTGATCACCGCTGTGGCCGCGGCGCTCGCCGTGGCAGGCGGCGCGCTGACGTGGTGGATGCGACGCCGCAGGGCCGCAGGACGTTAGCCCCTCTACGGCGTCTTCACACGCGCGCTGTCCCCCGCACCCGTCCCAGGGTGCGGGGGACAGCCATTTCCGCGCTCTCGTAGCACCTGGACCCCTACGTATCGTCTCGCGCGGGATGCGCGACGACTTCGCATGGGCCGACGGCCTGAAAAGAAGGCGTCAGTTCCGAGTGGACCTTCCGTCGTTGCGCCGGAACCCCCAGTACCCTTCGTCGGTGCGCGGTCCCGTTGCCCGGGCTCTGCCTTGCGCCTCGGCTCTGGCAGCGGAGGCGGCAGGCAACTGCTCGCGCCAAGGCGGGGGAGACGTGGCTGGCGGGAGCCCCTTCGTCCCGGATGTGCGGGGATGGTGGGACCGCCGACGTGGCAGACGCGCATGGCAGGATTCCCCGATGGCTCTTTCGCCGCGCCCTGTCGACACCGTCGTGGGCGCCGAACCCTGGCCTGAAACCGGCCAGTACGACCTGCCCGTGGGCCGATACTCGGTGGTGATCCACTTGATCGCATGGGAGGACGAACCGGGCAGCGTCAACGACGATGGCACCCCGTCCGGGACTGCCCTCTCCGACTTCGTCGCCCTCATCGACCAGCCGCGCCGGAGCGGGACGACTTCCGTTCCGCTGTGGAGACCTTCGACCTGGCGGAAGACTGACCGCCAAGGGCAACGTCAGGTCTCACCGGACGCCGAGCCGCCGAGCCTCGAACAGGGACGCACGAAGGTCGACGCACGAAGTTCGGTGAACGGGTGGCGGCACCGTGGGCCGTGTCTACCGGCTTTCCGCCAGCCGGGATCCCGCCGGAGTGCGGCGATAGAGCACCGCCCGTCCGGACCGGGCGCGTACGACGAGACCTGCCCGGTGCAGCACGCCCAGGTGGTACGACACCGTGGCGGGACTGAGGAAGTGACGTGCCGCGAGTTGTGCGGTGGAAGCCGGTCGCGCCAGCGCCGCGAGCAGCCCGGCGCGGGTGGGTCCGAGCAGCCTGGCCAGCTCGGTGGAGGGGGCCGTCGGCGCGGTGGCCCTGTCGCGCACGGGATAGGCCACCATCGGCGGCCTCTGTCCGTCCCGCACCGGGTCCACGGCCACGCCCGGACCCGCCGCCACCAGCGACGGCACCACGACCACGAGGGGCACGGCCATCTCCACCGTGAACCGGCTGTCTACGCTCAGCGTGCCGTCGGCCCACCGGATGCCGGGGTGCAGCGAGTTGAAGAGCCCGGCCGCGCCGCGCCGGGCCAGCACACCGGCGCACCGGTCGACCTCCGATTCGAGGGCGGTCTTCGCGTCCTCCCAGTGTGGGGCGAAGGCCAGGTCCCAGTAGCGCCGCAGTTCCTCCGCGGCCTGCCGGGCGACGTACCAGCCCCCGCGGGCCATCGCCCGTCGCACCTCCGGCGGTAGTTCCGATCCGGTCAGGCCGTTGCACGGGCGGCCGTCGCGGAGCGCTTCCAGCTCGCCCACGACCCGCTCGGGCGGGGTGGCCCGGACCCGCTCCAGCTCCTCCTCGATGGTGGGCGAGGGCCCGGACGGATGCGGACTGAGGAAGTCCGGCACATAACCGCCGCCGTCCAGGGCCAGCGCCGACAGCAGCGGCAGCGGCGCACGGCGCAGCACGCGCCGGGCGCGCGTGACCCATGGATCGGCGTCCGAGCCCGGGCGCAAGCCCCAGGGCAGCAGCGTCGCCGCGACCTCGTGCAACGGCGAGACCGCGAAGCGGGAGCGGGCCAGCCCGGTGGCGTCCACGGTGAGTTCGATCACGGTCCCCCCGCTGTCCTTTGTCCCCTGTCCCTTCGAACCTGCTCGAATCGTGGCACGGAAGCTCGCCCGGTGGGCCTGCTCGGCGCAGTCTGGTGGCCGATGGAGACGAGGGGGCGCGGAGGCGCGCGAGGACCGGGGGGTGCCGGGGATGCGGGGACCACGGAGGGGCGAAAAGGTACGGGGGATGCGGAGGCCCAGTGCGCTGGCGACGGTCGCGCTGGCCGCCGGCGTGCTGATGCTGTCAGGGACGTGCACGTCGACGGCGCAGGACCGGGCAGCCGCGGCGTCGGCCGGGGGGAGCGGGGGGCTCTCCGGCGTCGCGGCCTGCCCCGGCCTGGAGGGCTTCAGCTGCGGCACGCTGACGGTCCCGCTCGACCACAGCGGCGGCGTGCAGGACCAGTTGGACCTGAAGGTCGCGACGGCGGACAACGAGAAGGCCCCGAAGGGCGTACTGCTGTTCCTGACGGGCGGCCCGGGGCAGCCGGGCGTGCCGTTCGTGGAAGGTCTGAGCAAGAAGCTGACGCCATTGCTGAAGGACTACCGCCTCGTCATGATCGACCAGCGCGGCACCGGCGCGGGCGCGCTGCAATGCCCGCAGCTGCAGAAGGAGATGGGGTCGTCCGATCTCACGCCGCCCACCGCGCGGGCGGTGACGGACTGCGCCGAGGCCATCGGCTCCGACCGCCGCTTCTACAGCACGAGTGACACGGTCGCCGACCTGGAGCTGCTGCGCCGGGCGCTGGGCGTGCGGAAGATGACGCTCGACGGTGTCTCGTACGGCACGTACACCGCCGAGCGGTACGCCCTGGCGTACCCGCAGCACGTGGCGCGGCTGGTACTGGACTCGGTGGTGCCGCAGACCGGCTACGACCCGATGGACCGCGCTGCCATGCGAGCGGCGCCGCGCGTGCTGACGGCGGCATGCGAGGCGATCGGCTGCCGTACGGACCCGGCGGCGGATCTGGCCAAGGTGGTGGACACGTACGACAACGGCGTCGACGTCCTGGACGCGCTGACCACCTGGGAGTTCGTGGACCCGGACTACGCGGCGATGATCGACGCCCTGCACCAGGCAGCGGGCGGCGCCCCCGCAGCGCTGCGGAGCCTGATCGCAGGTGTACGGCAGGGAAGCGCGGCGACCGCGGAGGAGCTGAGCCAGGGGCTGCACGCCTCGACCCTGTGCCTGGACGGGCGCTATCCGTGGGGCAGGTCGGACACACCGGTGGCGGGGCGCCAGGAGGCGCTGGAGAAGGCGGCCGCGGACCTGACCCCTGCCGACTACGGCCCCTTCGACGCGGGCACGGCGACGGGCCTCGGCTCGATGCTCAGCTGTCTGCACTGGCCGCGCACGCCGGTGCCGCCGCTGCCGTCGGAGCACCGCCGGCTTCCGGGCGTGCCGGTACTGCTGCTCGGCGGGGACCGGGACCTGTCGACGCCGCTGGAATGGCTGTACGACCAGAAGAGGCTGACGCCGCGAGCTCAGGTCGTGGTGGTGCCGGGTGCCGCACACTCGGTGCAGAGCAGGGCGGCGAGCGACAAGGGCCGTCAGGCGGTGTTCGACTTCCTCTTGAGGCGCTGACCACGAGGTGGCTCACCGCGCGATCGATGATGAGGCCCCCACAGGCGAACCGGGTGGGGGTCTCGTCTGCCGGTCAGTGGGTCGCGAGTCGTCGGCGTCAGCGATCGTCGGCGATCAGCCCGGCCGTGTTGGGTTGGTTGGGGCTCACCGTCCCCCGCCAAGTCCCCGTCAACGGAAGGTTTCCGCGATCCACTTGGCGCGCAGCTGACCTCCGGGCAGCAGGACGGTCGGCACGAGCTGACCGGCGATTGCGCCGATTTGGGTACTTATGCTGCGAAACCTGGCAGTTGCGAGGAGTCGACCCGTAATCTGCGAGCGTCAGTCAGAGTACGGCGAAGGAAGTCCGGACATGTCGTTCAACCCGGGGGAGCAGGTCAACTTCGGCGGTGAGGTCGCCGTCGTGCTGGAGGACCACGGTGACGGTGGCTACCTGATCGCCAGTGGCCCGACAGAGCTGCCGATCGTGGTCCCCGCCCAAACCCTCAGGGACGCGCAGCGCAGGCCCGCCGCCAAGCAGATGTTCACCCCCACCCCACCGCACCTGCTCTCCGTGGACGACTTCCTCGACGACCCGGACGAGGTACGCAAGATCGCGCTCAGCGCCAGTTACCACGCCGATCTGCAGTACTTCAAAGGTCTGCGCAGCGACCACCGGTTCCTCTGGCCCGGCCTGCGCGAGGAGTTCTCGCGGCTGCTCGGCACTCCGGTCACCGAATGGCTCAGCCACAACGCCAACGGCGTCTTCCAGCAGACCGCGCACGACGACCCGCTGGTCTGGCACCACGACACGCAGAGCTACGCCGCCGCGATCTACCTGAATCCGAACCCGCCTGCCGGTGCCGGCACCAGCTTCTGGCGCGACAAGACCCATGGCTGCCGGCGTGCGCCCAACCACCCGAAGGAAGAGACGCGCCTCGGCAGCCCCGAGGCCGTCGAGGCCGCACGCTCGGTCGTCTACGACCCGTACAACCTCGAGCACGAGGACAACTGGGAGCTGATCGAGTCGATCTCCGGCGAGTACAACCGGCTGGTGATCTGGGACGCGAAGCTCATGCACTCGGCCACGTCGTACAAGCACTTCGCCGGTGAGCACGGCACCCACCGTCTGGTGCAGCTCTTCTTCTTCGACATCGACGTCTGAGCTTGACATTTGCCCACAATGCCGTTGGCCTTCGGCTGAGTTGTCGGTTCGACGCTCTGTCGTGGTTGCCGCCTCCCGAGTGACCCGTCGGAGAGGCTGAGGCGAGGTCTGCGCTGATGCCAGACCATCTGGCCAGGCTCCTGCACGTCGTGCACGACACGCAGCGAGAGGCGATCCGCCACATGGACCGGCTGCCGAAGCGCCCCCTGCCGGCCGCCTGAGACGCGACTGCGTCAAATGTTGCCGTCAAAAGGCCCCGGGTGAGGTTCAGCTCCGCCGCGGGCAACGCCTCGGCCCGCCGCTCGCGGGTGCGAGCGCCGACCAGCGGCACGATGTCCTCGCCTCCTTGGCATGCCCCCAGTCCCACCGGATCACCGCGAGGTTCATGCGCATGGCTGCCTCGCCGAACAGGTCGCCTTCGGCCACGGCTGCTTCCAGCGCCGTCTGTGTGACGGCCTGCCAGGTCGCCCGCGGCAGATGAAGCCAGAAAAGGCCGAACAGTACGGAGATCAGGTGCCAGGCGACGGGGCGGGGACCGTGCCGGCCGGCGTGGTGGATGACGGCTAGCAGATTCGCCCGCTCGGCATCCAGCCACGCACCGGCGGCGGACGGAAGACCCGGGAGGCCGTCGGCGGCGAGGGTGTCGGGCACCGGTGCACGGTGGAGGGCACCAGGCGCAGCAGGTGCGCGATGCGGGCCGGTCCCCAGCGGCGCAGGACGCGGAGCTTGACGATGCGCCGCTCGGTGCGGGTCGGCGTCCTGCGCGGGCGGGTGCGGGGGCAGCTGGAGCGGTCACGGACCAGGAGGCGGCGCCGGCAGGTCGTTCTCAGTGGCATGGCCGCCGGTACCACCACGGAAGTCGCCATCACCTTGTCGTGGGCCAAGACGCCTGCGCAGGGCGTAGCTGGAGTTCTGGCTAATTCTTGCTGCTGTCCACGATGACCGGCGTGCCGCCCGAGTCCGTACCGCACGGCACCGCGTACACCGGGTTGGCTTTGGCGGCCTCCTTGTAGGCCTCCAGGCACTGGTTGTACAGCACCTTGTCGCTCAGTGACCGCTCGATGATCTTGTTGGCGCGGGCGATGCCCTCCGCCTCGATCCGCTTGCGGTCCGCCTCCGCCTTGGCCGTACGCGACGCCTCGACGGCCCGCTCGGTGGCCTGCTGCTGCTGGATCTTCTTGTCGATCTGGTCCTGCAGCTTGTCCGACGGCTTCACATTGCGCAGGTTGACGGCGGTGACGTCGATCCCGCGCGGCGCCAGGCGCTCCTTGACGAGGTCCTCGATCTCCGAGCCGATCTGCTCGCGTGCGGAGGCGTAGCCCTCCTCGCTGGTGTGCTTCGCGAAGACATTGCGGATGATCTCGCGGCTGTCCGGCAGCACCAGCCGCTCCTGGATGGCCTCTTCGCTGCCCGCCAGCCGGTACAGCGCGACCGCCTTCGCCGGTACCGCGGCCCACTTGATGGTGACGTCCGCGTACAGCACACCGCCCTGCGAGGAGCGGACCTCGACCACGTCCTTGTCGTAGAGGTTGAGGTCCACCGGGCGGGTGGAGAAGGACGTGACGTCGGTGAACGGCGACTTGAAGTGGACACCGGAAACCAGTGGCGTGCCGACTCTCCCAAAGGTCACCGGCACGCCGACCTCATAGGCGCTCACGACAATGACAGAGGCGAAGACGCCGGCCAGCACACCTCCCACGACGCTGAGCGCCGCCCCGAGCTTCCAGCCCCCGGCGGTGCGGCCGCGGCCAACGAGAAAGAGCACGACCGCCGCTATGAGCAGCAGGATGGACAGCACGAACACAGGTAATCCCCCTCCGGAAACGGATCCGCGCCGCCTCGGGGGCGACGCGCAGCGCATCGTAACGGGCCCCTGATCCCGGAGGCAGTACGCAGTCCTCTGTGGATCGTCCGGGACGGCGCGGAGCACGCTGTACGCCGCGCCCGGCAGCACGCCCTCGCGGCCCAGCCGGGACACCAGGACCGCGTCGGCAGGCCGCCCTCGCCCGCCTTGACGTGAACAGTCACCTGAACACCGCCAACCCCCTGACAGGACTGGCAGTTGACGGCCCATACCGAAACGATCGGGAAGGTGACGATGGGAACGCGGCACTCAGTTGGTCCATCGCGGCGGTCGCCGCTCTCGCCTGCCTGCCGCCTGAGGGTCGTTGCCGTCAAAACGCCCCGTACCATCCCGGCCCGAGGCGATTCCTCTGGTCAAGCTTGTGCCCGCGGCAGGATTCGAACCTGCGCACTGGCTTCAGGAGTTTGATCCGGGCCCGCTTCGGCTGCCGTCATCGGCTGGTGCGACAGCCGGACAGAGACGCTGATGTACGTCCCCGTCCGACGTCGTTGATGAAGCCAATTGGTGATGTCAGTCGGGCGGGCGCTCGCCTTCGCCCTACCTTCGCGGTACAGCGGGCGGTACGTGGAGCTGCTTGGTGAGAGGCGTGTCGTGCCCCCTCACCGGCAGACTGTGCGCATGGCGAATTCGTACGCCCAACCGATCCTGAGGACTGTGGACCTGGCCGAGGCCCTCCGAGTGGCACGGCAGCTTCTGGAGTTGGCCGATACGAGCACCATCGAGGTGGACTTTGAGGCTGTCGCCCGGACTCCACAGGAGTTGAAGAGGCTGCTCGCCCAGATGCCGGAGGCCGAATGGTGGGCGTACGGACCGGACAGGTTCGGCTCTTCAGATGACGGCGACCTCCCCTCCGACCACCTGCCGGTGTTCCTGCGCGACTGGTGTCGGCCGGTCTCCGCGGTGGAGGCGTTTTTGTCTGTTGCGGGGAGCGCTCCGGTGACGGTCCGCTGGGACTTCGGCGGATGGCCGGCGGCGCCGGAAATCGGCCTCGGCCCGGGCGGGACCCGTGGCGCGTACGTCAACAGTCCTGTCCCGAGGGCTACAGCTGGCAGACCCCTGACTATGACCCGGACGCCAAGATCTGCCGGAAGGACGGTGCGCCCGACCCTGAACCGTCCGAGACGACCACACCGCCCGTGATCCTGAGTGATCGTCGCCGCCCGTGATCCTGAGCGATCGTCGCCGCCCGTAGGAGGAGAGATGCCGCGTCTCAGGGAGGAGAGATGCCGCGTCTCAGCGCCCCCACACGTCTGACCCGCCGCCACGCCATTCGATGAGGTCCGCGGTCGCCTCGACGAGGTCCGGGGCCGTCAGGTCCACCTCGGTCCAACCCTCGATGCCTGCGCGTTCGAGGAACACGCTGAGATCTTGCAGGCTGTATGCCGTGCCGAGTATCACTCCGTCCACGCGCACACGCCGCCCGCCGAACTCGGACGGCGGGTACACGATCACGCGCCGCTTGGTCATAGCACCAGCCTCGCGCGCGGGCGCCAGAGGCGCATGCTCACGATGTGTGCGACTTCGTCACGCTCCGGGATGACGCCAAGCCGAGTCCGTTCTGGCCGGCTGGCTGCCCGGGACATGGCGAATCTGGAAAATCGGCGCCCATGGCACGAGGAGTAGCGTGGAAAGGGCGAGGCGAGGCGAGTCCCGTGATCGCACCGATTCCGAAGGCGGGTGGTCCTCATGACCGGCTCCGATGCGCAGCCTGTTTCCCGGCAGCTGCCCAGTGGCGTTCATGAGGCCGTGCAGCCGGGGTCTGCGTTGCTCCGGCTGGAGACCACGGAGTCGCGCGAAGGCGTCCTCGACGGTGCATGGTGGCCGCGGTCGCGCGACATCGGTGCCGAGCTGCCCGCGCTGCTGAGCGCCCTCACCGGTCATCTCGGCCCCGCCACGCGCGTCGGTCTGGACACCACGGCCTGGGAAGAGCTCCCGACGCGGATCGTCGTCGACGACCGGGTGGTGCACATCGACTCCTTTCCGCTGGGCGACGACACCGTGCTGATCACCCGAGGTGACAAGGACATCTTCTCGCTGCTGGTGGTTCCGCCGGACACAGCACCCGAGGCAGCCCGCGCCGCGATGGCTCAGGCCGTCCGGGCCGACAACGTCACCCAGGCGAATCAGATACTCATCGACACCGGAAGCGCGCAGGTGCCGCCGGAGTGAGGTCAGCCGCGCCACTCCACCAGGAGCAGCGTCGCGTCATCCGTGGTGTGTCCGCCCCGCGCCCGCTTGAGCGTGTGGGACAGGGAGCGTGCCACCGCCCGGATTCCGCGGCCGGTTCTGTCCAACTGGTTCACCCAGTCGATCAGCTGGGCCTCCCCGAACTCCTCCTCCCCGGTCTCGTGCTCCTCGATCAGTCCGTCGGTGAAGCAGAGGAGGCGGTCCCCCTGCTCCAGCTTCATCTCGCTCAGCTGCGGCTCCAGACCGCCGAAGCCGACAGGGAGGGTCGTCGGACCGGTCAGCCGGAGCGCGACGCGATGATCACGGACGAGCATCGGTGACGGGTGTCCGGCGTTGACCCACTGAAGATGTCCGGTCGTGGTGTCCAGCTGCAGCATCTGCGCGGTGACGAAGTGCTCGGGGCCGAACTGGTCCGCCACTGCGCGGTCCATGAAGGCGTAGATCTCCGGCAGTCCGGTGCCGGCGCGGCGGGCGTGACGGTAGGCGCCGATGGCCACGGTCGCCATCGTGGCCGCGTCCAGACCGTGGCCCATCGCGTCGATCATGGCCACGTGGAGGACGTCTCCGTTCAGGGCGTAGTCGAAGCTGTCACCCGCCACGTCATAGGCGGGTTCCAGGATCCCGGCCACGGCGACCCGAGGCATGATCATCGCCAGCGGTGGCAGCAGGGCCCACTGGATCTCGGCGGCGACGCTCATCGGTTCACCGCGTCGGACACCGAAGAAGAGGTCGGAGTAGCCGTGCTTGGTCACCAGTAGGTCGGCCACCAGGCCGGCGATCCTGCGCAGTATGCGGCGGTCGCCGTCATCGACGCTGTCCAACGTCACTGCCATGACCCCGACCTGGTCGCCGCCGTCCAGCAGCGGCAGGAGGATCCGCACGCCGTCGTCTTCGGGCAGCTCGACGGGGCGAGCGTCGAGAAAGCAGCGGCCCGCCTCGGAGTCGTCGATCACCTGCGGTTCGCCGTCCGTGAGGCCGTCGCCGGGCAGGGGTACGAGCAGCAGTTGGCCGTAGTCCTGCAGCAGCACCTGCGGCCGACGGCCCCCGAGCCGCTCCACCACGTCAGCGACCAATGGTCCGATGAGATGGGGCGGCAGTTCATGCGCGCGATCGAGGACCTCTCCCAGCAGAGCTTCCCCAAAGCTCTCGGAGCGCTCCGCACGCTGTCCGGCCGTCATCGCCTCACCCGCCATGATCCGAGCCGATCGGAGCGGCGGGCTGGGACGGCGCAGGGTCTGCCAGTGCCGTCGCTCCATCGACGGGTCGTAGACGCCCCCGGGACTGGCCCCGCCACCCGGGCTCGTCCGGATCGGGCCTCTCACCCGAGTCCTGACCCTCCTTCCGACTCCCATGTGTCTTGTCCGTCGAGGCCGCTCTCGGCGAGTGCCAGCAGGCGCGGAGCCGACAGTGGGTTCCCGGGGTCGGCGGCAGCGGTCAGCAGCCGGCCGGCGACTCCGGCCGGCTCGCCCGGGGGGATCACCAGCAGTTCCCAGCGCCCCACGGTGCCGCAGTCCACGGTGATGGCATGCGCCTCGGCGGCGAGGTCGGTCAGGACCACCTCGATCACATGGCCGGGCGCCATCACCTCCTGCGGGGCATCGGGCCAGGCGGCGGCCCCCACGGTCACGCGGGTGACGGTGCCGATGCTCGGGTCCAAGGAGCCGACCAGCGCGGGCAACTCCAGTTCCAGTGCGTCGCAGCGCGGCCACCATGCGCCGTCCAGCGGGCCATGGCTGACGTCCGGCGTGAGGCGCAGCCGGGGCAAGGGCATCCGGTAGGAGTGTCCGTCACCTGGCGCCGTACCTTCGGCGGGCCTTGTGATGGCGTTCATCGTGCGATCCCGTTCCGGGCGGTTTCCGGCTGCCCGTGTCTGTTACTCGCCGGGAACGGCGCCGCCGGGTCGTGCGCCCGAAAGTTCTCGGTACCTGTCAGGCTACTCCCGGCCGTGGCCGGCGGCGTGGCGCGCAGCCACCGCGCGGAGAGGCAAGACAGCCAGGGCGTCGAGACACGTCCGTACGGCGGACGACAGGTGGCGTGACCGCCCCGGCCGGTACGACCGCCGGCTCATCGCTCCTCTGCCAAATCATCGGCGGGCCAACGGCAGCCCTTCGACAGACAGGGTCAACACGCAGGGGGCGACGGGGCCGGGCAGCCCGACGACCTCACCCATGTTCTGCCAGCCCCAGGACGAGAAGGCGGCTTGTCCCGCTCGGTCGGCAGGATGCAGCAGGGTGACCCCGAGGGAGGAGTGCAGGTCTGTGAGCAGACGCTGTTGCAGCCGGCCGGCGATATCGCGGTGCTGAGCGTGCGGATGGGCCACGACCTGGGTGAGGACGACGAACCGTGCGCGGGAGGTGAGCCGCTGGATGATTTCCTGGAGCGTTCCGTCGAACCACCGGCGGCCGGAGCCATCAGGGCCCACCGGATAACCGAAGGCGCAACCGACCAGCACCGTCGTCTCGGCGACCAGCAGGGCGAAGCCGGGGCGGTGGGCAGTGACCGCCAAGCGGTGCAGGAAGTCTCCGCGGTCGTGGTACGCCTCGCCGGCGGTGCCCGCGACGGACTCCGCAGCCAGGTCCGCGATGTCCTCGCGCATGTCTTCGGCCTGCCAGCGGGTCAGCCGGCGAAGGCGGATCCCGTCCTTGAGGACCGGCTGATCCGGCCGACGAGCGGGGTCCTCGGGCGTCCGCGTCGCGGTACTCATGAGGTCGCCGGATGCGGCGGGCGGCACGGGACTCACGGGGGCCGTAAGGAGCAGCGAAGTCGATCCGGTGGCATCGAGGAGCCGGGTGATCTGCGCGCACGGGTGATGCAGCCGCAGAAAGGCGTGTACCCGGCCGGCGCGCCGTGATGCCGACAGGAGGACGTCCAAGCCCCTGGGGTCGCAGGAGCCGACCGTGGTCAGGTCGATGTCGATCACAGTGACGCCGTCCAGCAGACACTGCTCCAATGCGGCCCGCAGCAGCGGCGTCGTGGCCGGTCCGATATCACCGGCAAGCGTGACGAGCGTCCGCTCCCCTCGGTTCCGCCGACGGATGTCCAGCCGGGAAAAAGCCATCACGCCTCCCTTCGGCGGGGGCACGGACCCGCGCGGGTGCTCAGCGCGGCCCCAGCCATGATGAGCTTGAGCGGAGTTGCTTCGACCGCGGCGGACATGATGCCGACCCGTCTCCGCGCCGACCACTGGGGCGGCCCGGGGTTCGTCTCTCGCCGAGGACGACCCGGCGGGGCGGCCGGAGTGCGTGGTGCCCTCGGTACTTCAACCGTACGTCGGCCGCAACCGGAAGCGGCTGCGTCGAGCGGCGCGCGGCACGGTAGGGGCCGCGTCACCTCACGGGCCGTCCCCACGGCCTGGGCTCTGCAGCGAGTACGGGCGCACGGGTTCGCGGATGTCCCAGCGCCGCTACATCACCCGACGCCGCCACTCCAGCCTCGGGCAAGGCAGTCCCGTCACCTACGAGACAGCACTCGATACAACATCAACTACCCTGGCCCAAGCCGCATAGCCCGTGTCCGAGATTCCGGGTCAAGCCCCACCCACCGCTCGGGTGTATCTGTTCCTCCGGCAGGCGGCTTCGCCAGAACTATGCGATTCCGATTGTGTGGTGCGTGACGTTCCTGGCGTCTCTCGGTGGTTCAGGAATCATCGAGAACACCATCGGGGTTGCCGTCGATACTGGCGTCGTTGAAAGACAGATCGAGCAGGGTGTACAGAACAAGCTGGGAACCGCGGTCACAGTCCAGTGCCCGTCGTCCGTGACCGTCCGGACCGGCGAGAGCTTCCAGTGCGTGGTCCAGGCCCCAGACGGCAGTTCCGCCATCGCGAAGGTCACCATCCAGAACAGCCAGGGCGACATCGTCCGGCAACTCGGGCAATAAGCGGAGCTGAAGCCAGCGAACATGAACGGCTGTGGTGCGGGTCTCGGCCGACCTGCTGAGACTCTGACCTGGGGCAGAGCTCCGGCTGACCCGGCTTTCCCCGTGGCTCCCGCACGGAGCGGGGACGGAGCCCTCTGGGTGGGGCAAAGTACGTCCGTGGTTGGCCCTGGTCGGACTGTTGGCTTCACAACGGAGCTTGGGTGTAGCTCTGATGCAGGGACTTGTTGATCAAGCTCCGAGTCTGAAGTTGTCCTGGTAGCGGGCTTGGTGGACGCGCCGGTGTTCCTGCTCGGCGTGGTAGGCGAAGTAGTCGTCGAGGTCGCCGTTGCTGTGCAGGGCGCGGAGTTTGAGTACGGCCTCGGCGCCGGCCAGGCCCCACCTTGATCCAGTGATATCGAGACGATCATCGACGAGATGCCTGCACGCCCCCTCGATGATCCCCGTCGCGATCGGCCAGCCCTTGGTCAGTGCGGTGTCGTAGGCGAGGAACTCGCGTTTTGTGGTGAGGTAGTTGACGCAGGTCTCGGCTCCCTTGCGTTGTTCGGGTGTGAGCTCGGCCTCGTCGGCCTGGGCGATGATCTCGGCAGCGGCGTCCTGACTCCGGCCCTGAAGGATCAACAGGGCCTTCTCGACGACCCACCGCTCGGCACCGGTGTCGCCGCTGGCGTGGAACGTTCAGGTCGCACGCCATAAGTACTCGACGACATGGATGATGTCGATCAAGATGTGGATCTTCGTCTTGCGGCGCTTGGCCTCGGCGCGGATGACGTCGATCTGGTGCGGGGCTCCGTCGACCAGGACCAGCCAGGTGCGGCGACGGACGGGATCACGCTGATCGGCCTGGTCGAAGGCGTCTGTGATCACCTCCTCGGTGCCCTCGACGACCGAGCCGGTCAGCCACTTGTTGAAGGCCACCGGGCCCTTGACGCGGGCTGCCTTGCCCTTCGCTCCTTCCGCGCCGTCGCCGTCGCCGTCGCCGTCGCCGTCGCCGTCGGCATCGGCATCGGCATCGGCATCGGTGGGGGGAGAGTGAACACGTCGTGGGCCTGGGGGGGCAGGGTCGGTGTCGTAGACGGCGGCCAGGGTCGCCATCCGTTTGCGTCCCTGCTTCTCGCCGCTGGCCAGCCGGGTGGCGAAGGTGTTGCCGCCTTTGCTCTCGGCGGCCTTGCGGGTCGCTTCGCGCAGGGCCTCGGGGCGCATCACCACGCCCTTGGCGTCCGAGGTGATCACCAGCAGAGTGTCATCGGTGCAGGCCACCGGGGCACGGGAGGTGTAGAAGGTGTCGATGTCGCGGGCGGCGGCCACGGTGTTCTCCTCGATCTGCCGCTTGCCGATCACCGGCCCGCACTGCTCGGCGAGCATCGCGTGCGCGTTGTCGAACGATCCCCGTACCGCCTGCTGGACCGCGAGTTTCCGCAGCACGAGGGAGTGCCGGTGCACGGGCAAGTTCAGCTCCGCGTCTGCCGGATACAGGTTGGCCACACCCTTGGCCCGATACGCGATGCGCGTGACGGTGACCGTCCCGAACCGAGTGGCCAACTGGCGGGTGTGCCCCGGCTCCACGGCCCGCCGCTCAACGCCGTCGGCCCCGGTCACCGACTCCGCACGGTCCTCGCGGGCCGCCCGCAGATCCAGCTGACCCTGGACAAGGAGGCGCTGGATCTCCCGTCCCACCACGAAGACCTGCTCTTCCAGGTCCACCTCGGACAACCCGTCCGCGGCCGGCGCCGACAGATCCGCTATGAGCTCCTCGAACCGCGCCCTCGATGCCCGAAACGCCTCGGCGGCAAGGATGTTCTCGTACGCTTGCATCGGGCTCTTCTCTTCTGGTCCGTCGGCTTCAACACCACGGGCAACGAGAGAAGAGCCCTTTCACACTCACCCGGGCACGGACGAGCGAACACCACCGGCCAGCTCGAACACCCCCGGCGACGACTCGAACAACCAGCCCCGTCTCGTCAGGCGCTTCAGCTTCCCGCGCAGGGCCTCGATGTGCTTCGGCTCCCCGCCCAGGCCGAGCTCTTCGCACACCTCCTTGGTCCGCACGCCCCGCCCACAGCGCGAGATCATGCCCAGAACGTCCCGGTAGACCCGCGGCAGCACCTCCCACGCCACTCCCGGCGAGAACACCGGGACCTGCAGACTTCCGCCCCGGACCTTCCCCTCACAGGCCAACGCCGCGCTCACCGGCGCATCCTCGTCCAACTCGGCGACCGGAGCCGCCTCTTCGGTCCCCTGCCCCTCCGGCCGCACCGCGAACACGGCGTCCTCCGGGAGATCCGGCCCGGCCATCACCTCCAGCACCGTCTCGCGCGCACTCGACAACCGGTCCGCGGCAGCCTCCTCGGCCGCCAGCTTCTCCGCGAGCACCGCCATCTCGGCCCGCAGAAGATCCGCCCGCTCCCGCGCGGCAGCCTCCCGCGCCTCAAGACGCCCCAGCACCGAACCCATCGTCATCACCTCGCCCGGCACCGTAGGACGCCACCACGACCCACCGCAGCCCAACCAACAACATCCCAACTCAGGACTTGATCAGAGTCCCTACGGAAGAGCTACACCCTTCAGCTGACGACTGGCCGCTTTCATCGTCTTCTCATCCAAGTCTTGTCATAGTCCCCAGCGCCACCACAGGCCACGGCGAAGGGAGTCTGCGACATGCGTTCATCGGGGCGAGGACCAAGGGGGGCCGGCTGGGTCGCGCTCGCGCTGGTGCTCGCGATGCCACTAGCCGCCTGCGACAGCAAGGCGGCTGAGAAGCCGGCCCAGAAGGCCGTCAGGCTGCCGTTCAAGGCGTCCAACTTCGGCAATCCGGCGACCGGTGCCAACCCATACCTCCCGATCAAGCCGGGGACACAGTCGGTGCGGATGGGGACCACGCTGGTCGGTGGGCGAGCCGTCCCGCACCAGGTGACGACGACAATCACCGACGTGTATCGCACCATCGACGGGGTCAAGACGGTGGCCATGCTCGATCACGAGATCGATGGTGGCCAGGTCACCCAGCTGTCGCTGGACTACGTCGCGGAGGACCGCCAGGGCAATGTCTGGGTGCTCGGCGGTTACACCGCGGAGTACGAGGGTGGCCGCTTCGTGTCTGCGACCGATGCGTGGCTGCAGGGGGTCAACGGCGCCAAGGCAGGGATCCTCGTGCAGGCCCACCCGCAGCTGTCCACGCCGATGTACGCGGTAGCCCAGCCCGATGCGGAAGAGGGCGACGTCGCCGAGGTGGTCAAGCTCGGCGTACGTCACTGTGTCCCGTTCGACTGCTTCAAGGACGTGCTCGTCGTCCGTGAGGGCAAGGCGTCGGCGCCGGACAACGAGTTCAAGTACTACGCCCGCAACGTCGGGCAGATCGACAACGTCCCGCGCAGTGCCAGCATGCACAAGGACGTCGAGCAGTTGACCAACCTGACGCACCTCAGTGCCCAGGGCCTGTCCGAGTTCAGCGCCGAGGCGCTGCGGCTGGACCACGACACCGCCAAACAGGCGCCGAAGGTGTTCGGCGGCCAGCCCGGGGCCCGTCGTGGGTAGTTCGTCGCTGGTCGAGGTGACCGATCTCATCAAGTCGTACGACGACGCCGCCGGCGCGCCCGTCCTGCGCGGGGTCACGTTCGCCCTGGGACGCGGCCAGTCCACGAGCCTGGTGGGGAGCTCGGGTGCCGGCAAGTCGACCCTGCTCGCCATCCTCGCCGGTCTGATGGTGCCCGACTCGGGGTCGGTGTGCTTCGACGGGCGGCTCCTCACCGCGATGAACGAGACCGAGAGGGCGGCGTTGCGCGCCGACGGCATCGGTGTGGTGCTGCAGAGCGACAACCTGATCCCGTTCCTCACGGCCGTGGAGAACGTCGAACTGGCGATCAAGCTCGCCGCCGGTCACTCCAGGGGCGCCCGCGCTCGCGAACTGCTCGGCGAGCTCGGCCTGGGGCACCGCGCCGACGACTACCCCCGCCGGCTGTCCGGAGGGGAGGCCCAGCGCGCGGCGCTGGCCGTCGCGCTGGCCAACGACCCCGAGCTCCTCCTGGCCGACGAGGTGACCGGGCAGCTCGACACGGCCACCGCCGAGCGGGTCGCCGACTCACTGCTCACCGCGTCGGCGGAGCGTGGACTCACCGTCCTGCTCATCACGCACAGCCCCGTGCTGGCCGAAAGGACGGACCACCAATTGCTCATCCTCAATGGCGCGGTGATCGAACAGTGAGCGTGTCGCGGGGAGCCGCCGTCACGGCCGAGTCGGTCAGCAAGCACTTCCAGACCGGCGCGGGCGTCGTGCGCGCCGTCAACGACATCACCCTGCACGTGCCGGCCGGCGCAAGCCTGGCGATCGAAGGACCCACAGGGTGCGGCAAGTCGACCCTGCTCTCCTTGATCGGCGCTTTGGAGGCACCGAGCTCGGGGCGAGTCTCGATCGCGGGCGAGGTGGTCTCAGAGCTGCGCGAGCGGCGGCGCGCCCAGCTGCGGCGCGAACGGATCGGCTTCGTCTTCCAGAACGACAACCTGCAGCCGTTCCTGACGGCAAGCGAGAACGTGAGCGTCGCGCTCTCGCTGACGGGGAGCGCAGGTGGATACGGGCGCGTGGGCGAGCTGCTCGACGAGCTCGGCCTCGCGGCCCTGGCCGGGAGGTATCCCGACGACCTGTCCGGCGGCGAGCGCCAGCGCGTCGCCGTCGCGCGCGCCCTCGTGCACCGACCGAGCCTCATCCTCGCCGACGAGCCCACCGGCGCCCTCGACACGAAGAACTCGAACACCGTCATCGGCCTTCTCCGCGCCGCGCAGCGCGAGACCGGCGCGACGCTGGTCGTCATCACCCACAACCCAGACGTCGCAACACAGCTGGATCGCCGAGTGCAACTGCGCGACGGCCGGCTGTGCGAAGACGGCGCCAACACGAGGACCGGGATGACGAATGTTTAGATACGCGCTCCGCGACCTGCTCCGGAACCCCCGGCGCACTCTGGCCGCGCTTACCGGGGTCGTTCTGGGGGTCGGGCTCTTCTCGGGCGTGTTGTTCTTCATCGACGCCTCGGTTGCCTCGATGACCCAGCGAGCACTGGCACCGCTGAGCATCGACATGCAGCGCGTGTCGACAGCGCCGCTGGGCGACGACATCAGGCTCACCCAGCGACTGGTCACCTCGGGAGCGCTGGCGCGCGGGGAGCGGGCAACGATGTTGCTGACGGTCAGCAATCCCGCCGGCGCGGCGAGCGCCCACGAGGTCCTGGTGAAGGAGAAACTTCCCGGACAGCTGGCCTATGTTCCCGGGTCAGCCCGCCGCGGCACGGCGCCCCTGGCCGACGTGGCCGGCGAGAGCCCGTTCTCGCACGGACCCGGTCACATCGGTCACGTCCTCGGCACCATTGCGCCGGGCGGCACCGTGCAGCTGAGCTACCTGGTCACCGCCACTCGAGCGATCGGCGACCCCACACGGGTCCCGCTGGCGGCCACGATCTCCAGTCGCGAACACCTCTTGCCGATGCGGTCCAACCTGCTGGAGCCCGTGAGTCAGGCAGATCTGGCGCGACGAATCGCGCGGATCCCCGGTGTGGCCTCGGCCGACCGGTTGGCCTTCGCCCAGCTACCCCCAGGAGCGCTTCGGGCCGGATCCGCGAAGGTTGATCGGCCGATCAAGGTGTTCGGTCTCGACGAGGGGTACGCCGCGCACTACCCGAGCGTCAGGCTCGTGTCGGGATCGTTCGCGACAAACGGCGCACTGCTCACCCCGAGCGCCGCTCGTGCCCTTGGGGTCGGCCCGGGAGACACGGTGCGGCTGCTACTTCCCGGCACCGGCAATGCGGTCAGCCTCCCGGTCGGCGGGGTAGTGGACCTGTCGCGCGCACAGCCGTTGTTCAGCAGCCGTGAGGGCGCAAAGCTGGAGGACTTCTTGTACGTCCCGGACTCGATCGTGTTGAGTCCGGACCTGTTCGAGCGCCTCGTCGTACCCGCGTTCCGGGACGCGGCCGCGGCTCGTGGTCAGGCTCTGGCCGTCAAGTCGCCGCCGACGACCGAGGTCGACGTCGCCCTGGACCGCGGCCCGTTGGCCACGGACCCGGCGCGGGCGTGGCGCCAGACGCGCAAGATCGCCCACGACATCGAGCACATCGCGCCGGGCCAGGACTTCCTCCTCGACAATGCCTCAAACACCCTCGCGGTGGCCAAGGCCGACGCGGCCGTGGCGAAGCAGATGTTTGCCTTCCTGGGGCTTCCCGGGCTCGTCCTGGCCGGTGCTCTCGCGGCGTACGCCGGAGCGGTGCTCGCCGCTGCCCAGCGGCGCGAGCAGGCGAACCTACGCCTGCGCGGCGCGAACCGCGGTCACCTGACCCGGATCCTGCTCCACCGAACGGCCTTGCTCGCCGGCTCGGGTTCGCTCCTCGGCACGCTCGCAGGTCTGCTTTCCTGCGCCTCGGTGCTGGGGACCTCGGGGCTGTTCGAGGCCTCGCCCAGTGCCCTGGCGGGCTCAGCCGCCCTGTCGGTCGGCGCCGGGGTCGCTGCCACCGGCCTCGCCCTCTACGTGCCCGGCCGCCACGCACTGAGCCGCGAGGTGAGTGGCGAACGCCGCGTCCTCGCAACCGATCGAGAGCCCGCATGGCGGCGCTGGAGGCTGGACTACGTCGCCGTCCTGCTGACCGTCGGGGGCTGCCTGCTCGCCGTGCGCGGGGGAGCCTTCGACGCACCCTCGGGCAACGTGTCGCAGGGAGTGGCGACGAGCCTGCGCTCCCAGATGCTCGTGCTGCCGATGGCAACCTGGTTCGCCGGCGCCCTGCTCGGCGCCCGGCTGTTCGAGGGCGCGGCGCGCCACGTTCCCGTGCCCACGGCGCCCCACTTCGGACGAGTCGTGCACGGCATCCTCACGCGCACCCTGTCCAGACGCTCGAGGCAGCTGTTCACCGGGATCATCGGCGTCGGACTGGTCGTCGCATTCGGCATGGGTCTGGCGATCTTCGCGGCCAGCTACAACGCCTCCAAGGCCGCCGACGCGGCGTTCACCGTCGGATCCGATCTGCGGGTGACGCCCAGTCCACTGAGCCACCAGTCCCACCCGTCGTCGTACGCCGAGCGACTGAAGGTGACCGGTGTGTCCGAGGTGACCCCGGTCGTGGCGAGTCTGGAGAACGCCACCTTGCGCAGCACCTTCAACAGCGACGTGCAGGACCTCGCCGCGATCGACCCGACGGGCTTCGCCAGGACCGCCGCACCGTCCAACGCAATGTTCGTCGGCACCACGGCGCGCCAAGCCCTGGGCGAGCTCACGGCCGCACCGAAGTCGATGCTTGTGGCGGCTGACACCGCTGACACCCTCAAGCTCCGGGTGGGGGACCGCGCCGAGGTGGTGCTGGCCCGCGGCACCGCCCACCAGCAGCTGCGCACGATGACAGTGGCCGGACTCTTCACCCGGTTCCCCGGCTTCCCTGGCGGGGTCCAGATCGTTGTCAACCTGGGGTACTACCAGTCGCAGACCGGGATCCACGACGTCGATTTCTTCCTGGCTCGGGCCACCAATCCCGATCACGTCGGACTGGCCGCGGCGACCCGGGCCATCACTGCAGGCCCCGGGGCCTCGGATGCCCTCAACGTCGACACAACCGAGTCCGGCTTCAACAAGGACCAGTCCAGCCTCACCGCACTGAACATCCGCGGACTGTTGAGCCTCGACTCCTTCTACACGCTGACCATGTGCGCGGCCGTCATCGCCATCTTTGTCTTCGGGCTGATGCTCCAACGCCGCAAGGAGTACGTGATCCTCACTGCCCAGGGACTGACGTCGCGTGGCCTCCGGGCGCTGCTGCTCTGTGAGGCCGTCTTCGTCGCAATCAGCGGCCTGGCCTCCGGTCTCCTCGTCGGCACCGGACTGGGCGTGCTCCTGGTGAAGGTCCTGAAGCCGCTGTTCACTCTGGCGCCACGTACGACGATCGCCCATGCCGACGCGGCCCGGATTGTCACCCTTGTCCTCGTCGCGACGCTGGTCTCGGCCATCGCGGCGCATCTGATCCTGCGCTCACTGCGACCTTCGGAGGTGCTGCGTGAACAGTGAGACTCCCAGGATGCGCCCGCTGCACTCGCGGCGTTGCGTGCAATGCTGGTGGTCACCATGCGGGTGCTGATAGTCGAGGACGAGATCAAGATGGCGGGCCTGCTCCGGCGCGGGCTGCGCGAGGAGGGCACGGCCGCCGACGTCGCCGAGACTGGCGAGGACGCCCTCTGGATGGCGGAGGCGACGGAGTACGACGTGATCGTCCTGGACGTCATGCTGCCCGGGATCGACGGCTTCGAGACCTGCAGGCGTCTACGGACCGCCGGCAACTGGGCACCGGTGCTGATCCTGACCGCGCGTGACAGCGTCGACGACCGTGTCGCCGGCCTCGACGGCGGGGCCGATGACTATCTGACCAAGCCATTCTTCTTCGCCGAGTTCACAGCCCGGCTGCGGGCCCTGGCCCGGCGAGAGGCCGCCGTCCGTCCCGCGGTGCTGGTCGTGGGGGACCTGCGACTCGACCCCGCGACTCGACAGGTCTGGCGCGACGACCACGAGATCGTCCTGTCGGCGAAGGAGTTCGCGCTGCTGGAGACGTTCATGAGCCGGCCCGGTCAGGTGCTCTCCCGCTACCAACTGCTCGAGCACGCCTGGGACTACGAATACGAGAACCGCTCCAACATCGTGGACGTCTATGTGCGCTACGTGCGCGAGAAGGTCGACCGGCCGTTCGGGAAGGAGTCGATCGAAACGGTGCGTGGGGTGGGGTACCGGCTGTGCGTGCCGGCGCCGGCCGGCGAGCGGCCATGATCGGTCGCCTCCCGATCCGCCTCAAGGTCACGCTCGCCTTTGCCGGAGTGATGACCGTGCTGCTGGCCCTGATCTGGGTGCTGGTGTATCAGTTCTTCGAGCAACAGCTCGACGAAACGCTCAACCAGGGGCTGCGGTCGAGGGCCGGTGACGTGAGTGCGCTCATCCAGCGCGGGAACATGGCCCTCGACGCGCCCGGTCGCAGTGTCCTCGTCGAGCGTGGCGAGAGCTTCGCACAGATCGTGGCTCCCGACGGCACCGTCCTCGACGGCAGCCCCAAGCTGCAGGACAAGCCTCTGCTGAGCCCGGCACTGATGAGACGGGCGCTGCACTCCCACTCGATCATCGTCGAGCGGCCGAACCCGTTCGAGCTCCGCGAGCCTGCGCGCCTGCTGGCCACTCCGGTCACCGTCGCCGGGCAGACCGTGCTGGTCGTCGTCGGCGCGGGCGCCGACGACCGCAACTCACAACTCGAGACCCTTGCGGTGCTGCTCGGGATCAGCGGACCCATCGCCCTGCTCCTCGCGTCGCTGGCAGGGTACGGCGTCGCCGCGGCCGCACTGAGACCCGTGGAAGCGATGCGCCGAAAGGCCGATGAGATCACCGAAGCCGATCCCAGTGGACGCCTACCCGTCAGGGCAGCGAACGACGAGATCGCCCGGCTTGGCGCCACCCTCAACGGCATGCTGGCGCGCCTGGAGAGGGCCTTCGACCGGGAGCGGGCCTTCGTCGCCGACGCCAGTCATGAACTACGCACTCCGCTCGCGATCCTGCGCACGGAGATCGAGCTGGCTCTTCGAGGCGAGCGATCAGCTGCCGAACTCCGCGCGGCACTCGTGTCCGCCGCTGAGGAGACCGATCGACTCGCCGAGCTCGCCGACTCGCTGCTCGTCCTCGCCCGCGCAGACGGCGGTCAACTCCGGCTCGCGCGGTCGCAGCTGGACAGCGGACAGCTCCTCTGCGACGTACAACGCCGCTTCCAGCCGCGTGCGGGCGAGCACGGGCGGCGGATCGAGGTAACGGGATCGAGGCAACGCTTCAATGCGGACCGGAGCCGCATCGACCAGGCCCTGGACAACCTCGTGGAGAACGCGCTCCAGCACGGCGCTGGGGCGATCGAATTGTTCATCGACGTGGTCGACCGGACGCTGCAGCTCCACGTGCGCGACGAAGGTCCGGGGCTGCCCCACCACTTCATCGATCACGCGTTCGAGCGCTTTGCTCGCGCAGATCTGGGACGCGGGCGAGGGGGCGCAGGCCTGGGTCTGTCGATCGTGCAGGTGATCGCGCGGGCGCATGGAGGCGAGGCAGGCGTGACCAACCATGCGGATGGCGGCGCCGACGTCTGGATCGGGCTGCCTTTGGACGGGAGACTCGACGCGTGACGCACACATACGTGGCTACGCGGCCCCTCGGCATCATCCCGGCCGTGCCGGGGCCTACTCGGGCGGTGCGCCCAGCGGCTTGGGGGAGTGTCTAATCAACGGCGGATCTGATGATCAAGGAGACGCGTCTGATGACGGAGGCCGCCGTGGAGAACGAGCAGGCCGAGCAGGTCGTTCAGGCACCATCGAGTGCGGTGTCGGACGAGCAGCTCGTTGCGATACTGGTTGACCGGGCCCGGAACGAGGGGCTGCAGCTGACCGGCGAGGGCGGGCTGTTGCAGCTGCTGACCAAGCGGGTGCTGGAGTCCGCCCTGGAAGGCGAGATCACCGACCACGTCGGCTATGAGAAGCACGACCCGGCCGGGAAGAACAACGGGAACAGCCGCAACGGCACCCGGGCGAAGACCGTGCTGACCGACGTCGGCCCGGTGGAGGTGAGGGTGCCCCGCGATACCGCCGGCACCTTCGAGCCGCAGATCGTCAAGAAGCGGCAGCGCCGCCTGACCGGCGTCGACGAGATGGTGCTCTCCTTGTCCGCGAAGGGCCTTACCCACGGGGAGATCTCCGCTCATCTCGCTGAGGTCTACGGGGCGGAGGTGTCCAAGCAGACCATCTCCACCATCACGGACAAGGTCATGGACGGCATGGCTGAATGGCAGAACCGGCCGCTCGACCGCGGGCGGTTTCCGCTGATTCGCAACGATCAGTGGAAACCGCCCAAGGTCATCTGCAGCACGAACGCGATCGAGAGTGTCAACGCCCGCATCCGCAAGGCCGTCCGCGCTCGCGGACATTTCCCGAATGAGGCCGCCGCCCTCAAGTGCATCTACATGGCGCTGATGAGCCTGGACCCGACCGGGAAGGGCCGCAAGCGGTGGACCATGCGCTGGAAGGCACCCCTGAACGCGTTCCAGATCGCCTTCGAGGGCCGCCTGACCCCGAGCAACAAC